>JASFME010000006.1:0-25693 GCA_050117725.1 Granulosicoccaceae bacterium
ACACCTACCGCAAGAAACTTGCGTTAACGCATGTGTGCGGCAATCCCGGTGATGACCGTTATATCCAGTATGAAACCGCCCAGAGAGATGAAACAGAAGTCCCGGATGTATCGTTTGTCGGCCACCTGAATTTCATCCATCCACACCGTATCCAGGTGCTGGGCAAGGGCGAGATGGAATACCTCGACAGCCTCGACTACCGCGAACGCAACTCGGCGCTGAACAATCTTTTTGCAGGCAACCCTTTGTGCATAGTGTTCACCGGCAATATCGAAACGCCTGACGATTTTATTGCCCTGTCGCAAAACACCGGTATCCCGATATTCAGTTCGCCGCATGGCAGCCAGATGCTGGTGAATAACCTGCAATACTATATTTCCTATTCACTCGCCAATCGCACCACCCTGCATGGCGTGTTTCTTGAAGTAAGTGGTATCGGTGTCTTGCTGACCGGCGAGAGCAGTGTCGGTAAAAGTGAACTCGCGCTGGAACTGGTTACGCGTGGTCATCGTCTGATCGCCGATGACGCACCTGAATTCGCACGCATTGCGCCAGATATTGTCAGCGGTAGCTGTCCACCGGCGATCAAACATTTTCTCGAAGTGCGTGGTCTCGGCGTCCTGAATATCCAGGCCATGTTCGGGGACAGTGCCATCAAGGAAAGCAAGTATCTCCGCCTGATCGTAAACCTGCAGAAAATGTCTGATCAACAGCTACAACAGATCGACCGCTTACGTGGTATCCACAAGATCCGCTCCATACTCGGTGTCGAGGTTGAACAGGTTACCTTGCCGGTGGCGCCCGGCCGCAACCTGGCTGTGCTCGTCGAGGTTGCTGTGCGCAATCATATTCTTGCCCTGAAAGGCTATAATGCGGCAGAGGCATTCGTGGCACGCCAGACGCAATACATTCAGAAAAACAGTAACAAATAATAAACGGGACACAGGTATGTCTGTCAGTCTGCTCATCATTACCCATAACACTATCGGTCAGTCACTGGCCGATGTTGCGACGAACATGCTCGGCAGTTGTCCCATGCCTGTCGATGTGCTGAAAGTTAACAGTAGCGACGACCCGGAAATGCTTGTCAGTCAGGCGCGCGCAATGCTCGCAAACCACACCGGCGGCACACTCATCCTGACCGACATGTACGGCTCGACCCCGAGCAACATCGCCTGCAAACTTGCCCGGCAACAAGACGTGCGTATTGTCGGCGGCATTAACCTGCCAATGCTCGTGCGGGTACTGAACTATCCCCGGCTTGGCCTCGACGAGCTCGTTCAGAAGGCTGTCAGTGGCGGGCGTGACGGGGTGGTAACCTGCCAGAGCTCGGGGGCAGGACATGACTGAATCGACCCTGACGATAAGTAACAAACTTGGCCTGCACGCGCGAGCAGCGGCAAGGTTTGTCCAGCTGGCTACAAGTTTTAGCAGCGATATCAAACTGCAGCACGAACACCGCAAGGTCAATGGCAAAAGTATCATGGGAGTTATGATGCTGGCAGCTTCCAAAGGCACGACCCTCACGCTACACGCAGAGGGAGATGATGCCGAGCAGGCGATTGCCGCGTTGAGTGAACTCGTCAATAACAAATTCGGCGAGGATGAATAATGAGCATCTTCCTTAGCGGTGTTGGTGCATCAAGGGGCATTGTTATCGGCAAGGCCCATGTTGTTCTGCGTGACCAGCTTGATATTCCCGAGTATCTCATCCCCAGGCAATATCTCGATGATGAGGTGGATCGCCTGTTAAATGCCATCAAATCGGCACGTGCGCAACTCAAGGCGGTGCGTAAACATATCCCGACTGATGCCCCGGCCGATGTTACTTCGTTTATCGACACTCACCTGCTCATGCTCGAAGATTCGATGTTGTCGGATGAACCGGTTAATCTGATCAAAAAACAGCAGTACAACGCCGAATGGGCGCTCAAGGTACAGCGTGATGCTATCGTGCGCGTCTTCGAAGAAATGGACGACCCCTACCTGCGTACGCGCAAAGATGATGTCGACCATGTCGTCAACCGAATTCAGCACCTGCTGCTGGACGAGTCCGAACAAAGTCAGCTGGAACTGGGCAGCCGGCTCGAAGGCTATATCCTGATCGCCGATGACCTGACTCCGGCCGATGCAGTACTCATGCAACACTATGGTATCGCCGGTTTTATCACCGAGTATGGTGGTCCCACCTCCCATACCGCGATCCTGGCCCGCAGTCTCGGCATCCCGGCCATTGTCGGCCTGCGCCATGCGCAACGCTATATCCAGAACGATGAACCGATTGCAATGGATGGCGATGCCGGCACCGTTATTGCAGACATCGACGAACTTGTGGAACATCAATATCGTCGCCTGCAACGCGAAGAAAAGAAGCGCCAGACTGAACTGCGCAAACTCAAGGGGAAGCCGGCAATCACCCTGGACGGTACCGCGATCAGTCTGCAAGCCAATATCGAGTTACCGGAAGACATTGCCACAGTGCGTCGCGTCGGTGCCGATGGCATCGGCCTGTATCGTACCGAATTCCTGTTCATGAACCGCGACGATACACCTGATGAAACAGAGCAGTATCGTGCCTACGTCAAGGTTGTGAATGCCCTGAAAGGTGCGCCGGTCACCATACGTACCCTCGATCTTGGCGCTGACAAACAGGTCGATACCGGGCCAGCCAGCAAACCGGCCAGTTACAATCCGGCACTTGGCTTGCGCGCAGTTCGCCTGTGCCTGCGTGATCCCGAGTTGTTCATGCCACAACTGCGCGCGATGTTGCGGGCATCGGCAAAGGGCCCGGTGCGGATCATGATCCCCATGCTGTCCAACCTGACCGAGTTGAACCAGGTGATGGTACTGATTGAAGAAGCCAAGCGTCAACTCACTGCCGAGGGCAAGAAGTTCGACCCGGATATCCCGATTGGCGGCATGATCGAGGTACCCGCTGCGGCCCTGCTCGCCGGCCAGTTTGCCCGCCAGCTCGATTTCCTGTCGATCGGCACCAATGACCTGATCCAGTACACTCTTGCGATTGACCGCATCGATGACGAGGTCAGTTACCTGTATGACCCGCTCCATCCCGCCGTACTGCAGCTTATCCACACCACGATACGGGCCGGGAAAAAGGCCGGCATCCCGGTCTCCATGTGCGGTGAAATGGCCGGCGATCCACGTCTGACCCGGCTGTTGCTCGGGCTTGGTCTGCGCGAGTTCAGTATGCACCCCTCTGCGCTGTTCGAGATCAAGCACCGGATCAATACCAGCATACTTGATGTGCTTGAAAAACATGCGCGCAAGGCGCTGCGGGGTGGCCGACAAAGTGAAATTGAAAAAATCATAGATAAGCTCAACCAGCTGTCTTTCTGAAGCGTCCTGGTAATACTTCTGCAATGTGAGCGGGTTGGCGTGCAAGCCCGTGCGGGGACAGGTAGAATAGTTTTAACATCAATAACAGCCGCCTGCAGTACGGGAACCGAAGCATGTCCGAAAACGATATCGAAAAATCGGAACAACAGGATCTGCTGGAACGGTTCACCGAAGCCTTCGAAACCCGGGACCTGGATCGTGCCATGGTCATGCTCACCGGCATGTACCCGGCGGAAATTGCCCACCTGCTTGAGTCCCTGCCACCGGAAAGACGCGATTTCATCTGGCGGCTTGTCGATCCCGAGGTACATGGTGATGTACTGCTCGAGGTCAATGATGATATCCGTGGCCAGTTAATCCAGGAAATGGCACCCGCGGAACTGATCGCGGTATCCGAGACCCTTGAAGACATCGATGACCTGGCCGACTTCGTTCAGGACCTGGAAGATCATGATATCCAGATGGTCCTGCAATCGATGGACGAGCAGGACCGGCAACGCCTTGAAGCGGTACTGTCATACCCGGAGGACACCGCCGGCGGTATCATGAATACCGACACGCTCACGGTGCGCCCGGAACATACCGTCGACGTGGTACTGCGTTACCTGCGCAAAAAGGGTGAATTGCCGCCAATGACCGACAGCCTGATTGTTGTCGATCGCAACAACCGTTATCTCGGTATCGTACCACTTACGCTGTTACTGACCCGCGAGCCACAACTAAGTATTGGCGATCTGCTCGACAATGCTTTCGAGGGGATTCCGGCCGAGATGAAAGACAGTGATGTGGCCACCCTGTTCGCCCACCGCGACTTCGTCTCTGCACCTGTTGTCGATAATCACGGTACCCTGCTCGGTCGGATCACGGTGGATGACGTGGTCGACGTCATCCGCGAGGACGCCGATCACTCTCTCATGCGCATGGCAGGTTTGAATGAAGAGGATGACATGTTCGCACCAGTCATCCGCTCGTCCCGACGTCGTGCCTTCTGGCTCGGCATCAACCTTCTCACTGCGCTGGCGGCATCGTGGGTGATCGGGCTGTTCGACACAACGATCCAGAAACTCGTTGCTCTGGCCGTGCTCATGCCGGTGGTCGCGAGCATGGGCGGGATTGCCGGCAGCCAGACCCTGACCCTCGTCATCCGTGGCATGGCACTCGGGCAAATCACGGGCGCGAATGCCCGGCGCCTGTTACGCAAGGAACTCGCCGTCGGTATCCTCAACGGTCTGGTCTGGGCACTGATCGTCGCCGCGGTGGCAATCGGCTGGTTTGGCGACGTACAACTGGGCGTAATTATCGGTGCTGCCATCATCATCAACCTGATCACTGCCGCGATTGCCGGAGCGCTGATCCCGATCATGTTGCGTAAACTCGGCGCGGACCCGGCGCTCGGTGGGGGCGTGGTGCTGACGACGCTGACCGATATGATCGGTTTCTTTGCCTTTCTCGGCCTGGCGACCCTGTTCCTTGTCTAGAAAAACTGTTCTGGCGACTGATGACTGACGACTGCCAGCTTATTCACCGGCAATCGTCATTTCGCTGATCAGGATGGAACCGGTACGCGTGCTGCGCCGTGTATCGATATCCTTGCCAATACTGACGATGTTTCTGAACATGTCGGCAAGATTGCCGGCCACGGTGATCTCCGCAACCGGATAGGCCAGTTCACCATTTTCCACCCAGAAGCCGGCCGCCCCACGCGAATAGTGGCCTGTAACCATGTTCACGGATGAGCCCATGAGTTCGGTCACAAGCAGCCCCGTGCCCATCTCGGCGAGCAGGCCCGGCAAATCCTTGTCACCGGTGCCAACAGTCAGGTTATGCGTACCACCGGCATTCGCCGTGGTCTGCATGCCGAGGCGGCAGGCAGCATACTGGTCCAGGACATAGCCCTGCAACACACCATCCCTGACGATGTCACGCGCCTGTGTGGCCACCCCTTCATGATCAAACGCGTCACTGCCGAGCGCGCGCTTTAACAGCGGTTGCTCGTGGATGCGTAACCAGTCCGGGAAGATCTGCTCGCCAAGCTTGTCGAGCAGGAAAGATGATTTGCGGTACAGGTTTGCACCGCGCACGGCACCGACAAAGTGCCCGAGCAGGCTGACTGCCACGTCGGCACTGTAGATAACCGGGACCTTGCGTGTCGACAACTGCCGTGCCCCGAGGCGCGACACGGTACGCTGCGCAGCCTGCCGGCCGATGTCAGCCATGGCCATGAGCTTGCCCGGTTCACGATTCACGTCGTACCAGTAATCGCGCTCCATGGCGCCGTCCTGCTCGGCAATCACGGCACATGAGGCACTGTGATAGGTCGAGGTCTTGCCGCCGACGAAGCCATGTGTGTTGGCGTACACGCGGCACGATTCATGGCTCGAGACCGAGCCGCCCTCGGAATTGTTGATGCGCGCGTCATAATCAAGCGCCGCGGCCTCGCACTCGCGTGCCAGCGTGACAGCCTGTTCGGCGCCAAGCGACCAGGGGTGGCACAGTTCCAGGTCGGGAAACACGCTCGCCATACGCTCCGCCGGCGCCAGCCCGGCACACGGGTCTTCGGCCGTATAGCGGGCCAGGTCGCAGGCCGCCTGCACGGTGCGCTGCAAGGCAGCCGGGGTAAAATCGGTGCTGCTGGCTGACCCCTTGCGGCCACTCATGTACACCGTGATACCCAGCCCCTTGTCGCGGTTGAACTCGATGGTCTCGACTTCACCCATGCGCACGGTCACGCTCAGACCCGACTCGGCACTGACTGCGGCCTCGGCAGCATCCGCCCCCTGCGCACGCGCCATTTCGAGTACCTCGCCGACGAGTTTCTCCAGCGCTTGCTGATCAGGGAGGCTTGTTTCACTTGCCCCTGTTTGCATTTCGTTTCTTGCCGACATTCGTCCTCAACCCTGTTAAGCTTCAGTTCGTTTTACAGATACACCGCCATGCACGATAACGACGAGTCCCAATCCGGTATTGACGCCGATGATCACATTGATGATCGGCCCAGTAAATCGCAACGCAAACGCGACATGCTTGCCTTGACTGCACTCGGCGAGCAACTCGTTGACCTGCCCGCCAGCACCCTCGCCAGGTTGCCGCTCGATGATCGGCTGCAGCAGGCCATCCGCGAATGCCAGACGATCAACGCGCGCGGTGGCCGCAAGCGCCAGCTCAAGTTCATCGGCAAACTCATGCGCGATACAGATGCAGATGCGATCCGTGCTGCACTTGAACAACTGGCGGCGCCGCATCGCAAGTCCGTACGGGCCTTCCACCACGTCGAACAATGGCGGGATCGCCTGCTCGAGGAAGGCGACCCGGCTCTCGGCGAACTGCTTGATGAGCATCCTGACGCCAACCGGCAAGTACTGCGCCAGTTATTGCGCAACGCACGCAATCAGAAACTCAGCGAAACCAAACAAAAACAGGCCGCCCGCGAGTTGTTCCGCTATTTGCGCGAACTGCTCGGCAGCTAACCGACGATCTCGGCCACCTCGACCCAGATCAGTTCACAGGCACCGTTACCCGTATCGGTGCGCTGCAGGGACGTGTTCCAGTGCCAGCCATCCTGCCCGCGGATATTCACGAGGTAACCGCGCAAGTGCACCACATGTCCCTCTCGCACATCACCGAGAACCTCATGAACCTCGTCACTGGCCGGCACCATGTGCATATTGGCACTGTTCGCCACGATTTCCTGGCGCGGGATCGGGTAATGCTCCACGCGCCAGAAATAAAACCGGCCACTTTGCGAGATCTCGAACTTCTCGAGTATCTGCTGGTCAGACATGCGTCCCCAGCCCAGCGCCAGGTCAACAGGCGACAGTTCGGCTTCCCTTCCAAAACGGTAATTCTCTCTTGAGAGTACCCGCGCCGTAATCTCGAATTCGGCCTGCGGCACAATCAAATATTCATCATGCGTAAAAGCCGCGGCAGCGGTCAATTCACGTTGTTGCGGTGCATACGGGGCCAGTACGCCATCCGGTTGCTGTACCGCGCGTGTATCGAAATACTGGTAGCTGCCGACGACTATTGTCGCAAGCACTAACCAGCGCAGTTTCATTCTGCTTGTCCTTCCGCCAGGCACATCGCCTCAAGTTGTTCATTGCGATGCACATTGATCAGCGTATACGGGTATTCCGGGTTGCGATTGGTCTTGACCCGGATCATTTCATCGCTTGCCCACATCCCGCTGATCGGGACAAAACCTGCATAGACCTGCCAGCGTGAACCATCCTCGAGCTCGAGTACGGCGCCCTGTTCATGAACGGCCGCAAGGCTGTGCGGTGTACTCAGCGCTGCGTACGTCATGCACTGGTCCCACCCACCGTGATCGCATCAAGCCGCAGGGTCGGTTGGCCGACCCCGACCGGCACACTCTGGCCTTCCTTGCCGCACGTTCCGACACCGGAATCGAGTTGCATGTCATTACCAATCATGCTGACCTGGTTCATGACGTCCGGGCCGTTGCCAATCAGCGTGGCGCCCTTCACCGGCGCCGTTATCCTGCCGTTTTCAATCAGGTAGGCCTCGCTCGCCGAGAACACGAACTTGCCCGAGGTGATGTCGACCTGCCCACCACCAAAGTTTGCTGCGTACAGGCCATTGTTCACCGAGCGGATGATCTCCCCGGGTTCACGGTCACCGCCGAGCATATAGGTGTTGGTCATGCGCGGCATCGGTAAACAGGCATAGGACTCGCGCCGGCCATTGCCGGTCGGGGCCACACCCATGAGGCGTGCATTGAGCTTGTCCTGCATATAACCCTTGAGCACACCGTCTTCAATCAAGACGGTTTGCTGTGGCTCGGTGCCTTCATCGTCAACACTGAGCGAACCGCGCCGATCCTTGATGGTGCCGTCATCGATCACGGTGACACCCTTTGACGCGACCTGCTGGCCGATCCGGCCGGAAAATGCCGAGCTGCCCTTGCGGTTGAAGTCACCCTCGAGACCATGTCCGACCGCTTCATGCAACAACACGCCCGGCCAGCCCGGCCCGAGCACCACCGTCATCGTACCGGCCGGTGCTTCCCGGGCATCGAGATTCACCAATGCCTGGCGTACGGCTTCTTCGGCATAGGCTCTGGCGAATCCGCCGCTGATAAAATATTCATAACCAAAGCGGCCACCGCCGCCATGCGAACCCTGCTCGCGGCGACCGTCCTGTTCGACGATAACACTCACGTTCATGCGCACGAGCGGCCGAATATCCGCGGCCAGCGTGCCGTCACTGGCGGCCACAAGCACGACGTCATGCACTGCGGACAGCGAGGCAATCACCTGCTGTACACGCGCATCGGCGGCACGTGCAGCACTGTCGGCGGCCTGCAACAGCGCAATCTTCTGTGCGGCGGTTAGCGACTCGAGCGGGTCATCCGGTACATACAGGCGCGTCGCATGCACCGAGTTCCATGCCTGCACGCGGCTACTGCCGCCACTGCGGGCAATGGCACGCGCGGCACCGGCGGCCTGCTCCAGCGCCGGCATGAGGATTTCATCAGAATAGGCGAAACCGGTTTTCTCACCACTGATCGCACGCACGCCAACGCCCTGGTCAACGTTGTATCGGCCGTCCTTGACGATACCGTCTTCCAGCGTCCACGATTCATGCCGGCTTAACTGGAAATACAGATCGGCATTATCCACATCATGCTGCATGAGGCGATCCAGCACGCGTTCAAGTTCCATCTCGCCCAGGCCTGCCGGTTCAAGCAGGATCTGTTGTGCAGCAAGCAGTGATTTATTCATGATGACATCCTGCACGGCATGCGACGATGTTCGAGCACCGGGAAACTGTTGCGCACCTTGGCAAGATAAACGCGATCACTGGATGCCCTGACAACCCCCGATCCACTTGCCAGTTCATCCAGTACCTGCCCCCAGGGATCAACAATCATGGAGTGGCCATAGGTCTCACGACCACTGACGTGATAACCGCCCTGATCGGCAGCAATCACATAGCACAGGTTTTCAATGGCACGGGCCCGCACCAGCACATGCCAATGGGCCTTGCCGGTAATCGCAGTAAAAGCAGAGGGCATGGCGATCACTTCAGCACCGGCACCGATCATATTGCGGAACAGTTCCGGGAACCGTAAGTCATAACAGATCGCTATACCCAGACGACCAAATGGCGAATCGATAACGACGGCCTGATCACCTGCCTCTATCGCTTCGGACTCGTTATATTGCTCTCCATTCGAGGTCAGCTGCACATCGAACAAATGAATCTTGTCATAGCGGGCAACCTGCTCACCGGCATCATTGAAGACCAGGCAGGCCGCACGCACCTTGTTACCGCTGCCGGACTTGATCGGAATCGTGCCACCCACCAGCCAGATCTTGTGCTGGGCCGCCTGCTCGGAAAGAAAACTTTGCATTCGGCCATTGCCCGCATCTTCAGCGACTGCAAGCTTGTCTTTCTCATTTTGCCCCAGAAAGGCAAAATTCTCTGGCAAGACCACCAGTTGCGCACCTGACTCGGCAGCATCAGCGATCAAGCGCCCCGCCTCGATCAGGTTGGAATTAATATTCGGCCCCGAGGCCATCTGGATTGCAGCAAATTCACTCATCACAACAACTTTATTTCAAGGATTTAACGACTTGTAATTCAATACGATCATCGCGCGCCAGGCCCGGCTGCATGAGCAGCAGTCGCGGCTCCAGGCCGAGCGCCACCAGCCAGTCACGGACTTCCTCCGCCCACAGGCCACCTTCTTCACCACCCGGATAACGGATAGCCAGTTGGCTGCCCGGCTGGTTCAACAGATCGTGTACGGCCGCACGCACGGGCGGCAAAGCTGCGACAGATTGCCCGCTGCGCGGCCGCGCCCAGAGTACAGCATCGAGCGTGTGGACCTTGCCTCTGATGGCCACCGGGGGCACTTGAGTGGCGGTTTCGGCATAACCTGGCAGGCTGAAACACAGTAATAACAGGGACAACACGAAGGTCTTCATAAGGTGCATCATAACACATACGCCTTGCCTGGCAGTCTGTCCTGCAGCATGATTATCCGCGTTTGTCATCCGGCTTTGGCGCCGATTCTTTCAGCCTGGTGATCACCGGATCGGTCCATGGACCTGTAATCGTATACTGATAACTCGATATCTTGTCGATTCTTTTCCCGAACAGTTTATCGACGGCAAACAACACACCACCGGCAACCGGGCCGCCGACGATCGCGCCGGCCAGCGGCAGGCTCGAGGTGAGGCGCGGGGTGACGGTCACCAGTTGATCGTAATCCTCGTCACGCAGCCCGACCCGTCCAGAAGCTTCGATACGGGCCGGCGGACCTTCCAGGTAGAGGTTTGTGGTGTAGGCATCACCACTATCAATGTCAAAATCACCGTGTATCAGATCAAAGCTGAAACCCTTGCTGAACAGGTCAGTGAAATCAAGGCTCAGGCGGCGCGGCAAGGTGGTCAGGCTCAACAGGCCAAATACCCTCCCCGCGCCGGGTTCGACCTCGGAAAGTTGGCCGCGGCGAATATCCACTGACAGGCTGCCATTGATGTCCGCCAGTGCAAAATCCATCGGCCCCCCCTGCCATTGCAGTTGTGCCTCGGCCTCACCGATGCCACCTGAAATACCGGCACTGAAACCGAGTTGCGCCAATGCCTTACCGGTATCCTTGCTGCCGGCACTGGCCTTGAGACGGGTAGTCTGCGCTGTGCCCTGCTCATTCACCTGCCAGTCGCCACTGGCATCGACGCGCATGAATGGCGCGTTCATATTCAGTTTCTCAATAAAGCTGCCCTGCAGTTGCGGCACCAGTTTCATATCAATCTGACCATAATCGGTATCGCCATACACAAACTGGCCAATAGCAAGCTCCAGCGCCGGCAAACTGCGCGGGTCAATATCGCTTTTCCGCAACTGCTGTTCCAGCGTGGGCAACTTCAGGTATTGTAAATCCAGCCGCACCGGTACCGCGCCTGACTGGTAAGGCAAATACATGCTTCCGCTTACACGCTCCGACTCGGCAGTCAGTTTCCACGCCTCGGCCTCACGTCGCACATCAAGGCGCACATTGCGCGCTCCATGGCCATAGATATCGAGTTCGGCAATCGTGACATCAATGTCCCGCAACCATTCCAGATCACGAACGGCAGCCGCATCTGCCGGCGCAGCTGCGGTATGTGTTTCATACCAGTTCAACCAGGCATCGACAGGCAGGCGTGGCACTGTGCCGGTGATATGCAGGCCGGCTTCATCCGGAAGACTCGGCGGGATGTCACCAAAATGAATCTCGCCAGACTGCAGTGCGAGCGTGTCCCGACTGTCGAGTTGCACGACAGCATTGAGCGTATCGCCGTAGTTCATCCGTACCTGCAGGGGCACATCCTCAGCGAGAGTACCCTGCAGGCCGAGAGCGCGCTTTTCACCACTGGCCTTGAGCAATGGCTCGGGCAAGCTGACCACGCTGTGCTCAAGATCGGAATGGATCGTCCACAATACCCTGTCGTCAATATTTTCAGGGATACGCAACCCCAACTGCCAGTCATCTTCACCTTCGATAATCTCTGGCAAGTCCAGCTTGAGTGCGGTGTTAAGATAGCGATTCAGGGCCATTTTGCCGTGGGCCTGGATAGACAGGGCCGCCGCCGGCATAAATGGAGCTGCTGGTAAATGACTGTCAACATTAATACTGACATTTTCACCGAGCATCCTGGCTTTGATGTTCTCGGCCTGGTAGATATCCTCCATGAAATTGACCTGTCCGTTTATACGGTCAATCTTTTGCGTCGTACCCTGTAAGGTCACCGAAGCCTGTTCAAGCGTAAAATAGCCGCGGGTATGACCTTTCTCTTCACCCTTTTTCAGCGGGATCAGGGCATCGAGTGCGACGCGCGTCTTACCCTCCACCTGCAGGCGCTTTAATGCCGAGGCATGCGCACCGGCAATTTCGGTATCGATCACATAACGCAGGGCATCCTGTGTCGAGCCATAGGTCTGACCCTTGATATCGAGCAGCAGTGGCTTCGCATCCAGGTTAGGGATGCGGACATCGGCCTGTTCGATACGGCTGGAATAGATGAGGCCCTGGTCGGCATGAACTTGCATGGCCGGACCGTCAAACAGAATATCGGCACCTATTCCGCTGATTTTTGGCCAGCCCTGTACATAGTCGAGTTCTCCCTCCTCGACACGGAAACTGACTTCAAACCGTCCTTCATTATTATGGAAAGGAAATGCAGCCAGCGGCCCGCGCATCACAGCACCGCCATGCGGCACCCTGCCGTTAATGATCGCCCTGTCCAGCCAGTTCAGCTCCTCCCCGTCCAAAACCAGGATCGGGTAGTAACGACTGGCATGATCGCCGCGTTTACCCTCGAACTCGATCACCAGATCCATAAACGGGCTGTGGCCATTGCCGGGTAATTCGAGCGTGAAATATCCTTCGCTGCGCAGATCCTCATTGTCAATCAGCAACTCATCACCGTGCAACAACATTTCGCCGGCGCTACGCTGCCAGCTGAACTTGCCGCGCAGATCATCAAAGTCCAACACCTCACGGAATACCCCGGGGTAGTTAAGACTCACACTGCGTGAATCGATAATGAATTCGCCCTGCTCCGTTGTCCCGCTGATATGACCATCGAGGTTATCGACACCCGGGACGTTGTATTCTTCCAGCGGGTCCACACCAAAACCTGTGAAACGTGCCGCAGCACTGGCCAGTTGCTGGCCAGCTTGCTGCTCATCGATATAACGCAGGTGGACATCCGAAATGTCACCACGCGGCGCCAGCGTCTTGATCATCTCGCTGTTGCCGGCAAATACACCGCTTGCCTGCAATACCGGGATAATGTGCTGCAGACGCACAAAACCCAACTGGATATCGTAATCAAGCCCTGCGCGGCGCGTGACCACCATGCGCGTTTTGGGCCAGTTAACACCGGCATTGATCCTGATGTCGTTCAGGCGCATTTGCCAGCCTTCAGCCTGGCGCGACCAGTCAAGTTCGGCTTTTACCTCGCGTAGAGGTGAAACATTTTCATTCGTGACAAGAACAAGCTGACGCGCCCCAATACTGCCGTCCAGGCGCCGCAGGCGGCTTTTTTCCCATTCTGTCCACAGCTCAAAATCCAGTTCGCTGTCATCGAGTCGCAGTTCACCGAGTTGCAGGGGGCCCAGCCAGGCCTGTGGGCGTAGCCCCGAGGCATCGACAAACAGACTGCCGGCCCAGTCGCGCGGTCGTAACATATCGCCCTCAATATCGACGGCGACACGCACCGACCGGCCAAAATCTTCCGGCAACCAGACCTGTCCTTCTACCTGGTGGCGTTGTTGATCATTGCGCAGGCGCAGGCGGACATTGGAAAAGCGCAGCTGTTCATGACCGGCCGCCTGGTCCGTCCAGACCAGTTCACTGTCCTCGATACCGATATCCGGCTGGCCAAACAACCAGTTGGCAATTTCCCGGGAACCGGCCGCCCCGGCTTCACCCGTCGCAGGTGTAAAGCCGTGTACCTCAAGGTGGCCGTCCTGGTAGCGCGTCAGGTACAGGCGTAATTCACGCACGGTCAGGTTGGCCAACACGATCTGTCCGGATCGCATCGAGCGCCACATATCCAGACCTATCGAGGCACTGCCAAAATGCAACAGGCTCTCACCCTGTTGCGCATCCAGCAGGTTGATATCTGTCAGCACCAGGTAGGGCGTAAAACCCCGCCAGGTTGCCGTCATTGTGCCAACCGTAACCGGCAGGCCGACCCGCTGGCTGATGACTTGTTCGACATCGGCACGATACTCATCGGCGTGCGGCAGAATAATGCGTGCCACGGTCATAAGCAGTGCGGCCAGTACCAGCACGACGGCAAGACTGTACCAGCAGACGCCAAGCAGCCGGCGCAGAAAGCGGTTTTTAACAATCACCGCGCGTTGCCCCCGCGTATCGCAGGAACGGAACTACATAAGGACAACGTCATACTGTTCCTGTGTATAGAGTGACTCCACCTGGAACTTGATCGGTTTACCGATAAAGGTTTCCAGTTCGGCGACACTGGTTGACTCCTCATCCACGAGGCGATCGACCACTTCCTGCGAAGCGAGCACGAGAAAGGTCTGTGCTTCGAACTGGCGGGCCTCGCGCAGGATTTCCCGGAAAACCTCAAAACAGACGGTTTCGGCGGTCTTTAGGGAACCGCGACCGTTACAGGTGGGACACGTCTCGCAAAGAATATGTTCCAGGCTTTCGCGGGTACGCTTGCGGGTCATCTCGACAAGCCCGAGCGTCGACACCTCACTGATATGACACTTGGCGTGGTCCTTGTCGAGACTCTTCTCCAGCGCACGAATCACCTGCCGCTTGTGTTCCTCGATCTGCATGTCGATAAAATCGAGAATAATTATGCCGCCCAGGTTACGCAGCCGCAGTTGCCGTGCAATCGCCTGTGCCGCTTCGAGATTGGTTTTGAAAATGGTTTCCTCGAGATTACGATGGCCGACAAACGCCCCGGTGTTGACATCAATCGTGGTCATGGCCTCGGTCTGGTCAATAATCAGGTAACCACCCGACTTGAGCTGGACCTTTTTCTCCAGCGCCTTCTGGATTTCATCCTCAACCGAGTACAGGTCAAACAGCGGTCGCTCCCCCGGGTAATATTCAATACGTGCAGCAACCTCGGGAATAAACTTCTCGGCAAACTTGCTGGCCCTGGCATGCGTTTCGCGCGAGTCGATGCGGATCTTTTCAATGTCCGGGCTGACCAGATCGCGCATCATGCGCATCGCAAGTTTCAGGTCTTCGTGGATCAATACGTCTGTTTCCGGATCGGTCATGCGTTCCTGAATCGATCGCCAGAGGCGGTTGAGAAACATGACATCGGCACGCAACTCGGTTTCACTACACCCTTCTGCCGCAGTACGAATGATATACCCGCCCTGGTACTGTTCCTCGCTGACGATTCCCTGTAGCAGATCACGCAGGCGATTGCGCTCCGTCTCATCCTCGATCCGTTGCGAGACACCGATATAGTCGGTGCCCGGCATGAAGACCAGGAACCGTGCCGGGATGGATAGCTGCATGGTCAAACGCGCACCTTTCGTACCCAGCGGGTCCTTGATCACCTGCACGCAAATACTGTCACCCTCGCGGACCAGGGCAGTTATGGCCTCCGGCCGTGGCTCAGCCTGGTTGCCCTCACCGCTTACGACAATGTCCGAGGCATGCAGGAAGGCCGCACGCTCCAGGCCAATATCGACGAAGGCTGCCTGCATGCCCGGCAGCACGCGCGATACCCGGCCCTTGTAGACATTGCCGACCAGGCCGCGGCTGCCCTCGCGCTCGATATACAGCTCCTGCAGCACGCCGTTTTCGACCAGTGCAACACGGGTTTCATTCGGGGTGACGTTTATCAACAACTCACTGCTCATGTGGACTCCCATGCAACAACTGGTTTATTCCTTTTTATTATGCAAATCCTGCTTGCGCCATCCGCTCGCCGCTCGCAGAATCGGCCCATCAGCAATTCATAATATCACCCGGTCCTGCTGTTCACAGGACCGGCATCGCAAATTCCTCCAGCAGTGCCGCCGTCTCGAATAACGGCAAGCCCATGACGCCGCTGTAACTGCCCTCGAGCCGTTCGATGAAGGCTGCTGCCCGGCCCTGAATCGCGTAGGCCCCGGCCTTGTCATCCGGTTCACCGCTGGCACAGTAGGCCGCGATTTCCGCCGCTTGCAACGGCCGGAAGCGTACGCGGCTGCAGCTGAGCCGGACGCGGTCGCGCTGCCCATCCGCCAGCGCGACCGCTGACATGACATCATGTTCGCGCCCGGACAGCATACCGAGCATGCGCTGCGCGTCGGCCCGGTCGGTTGGCTTGCCGAGGATCTGCCCGTCACACACGACGATAGTGTCTGCACCGAGCACCGGCCAGGCATTTCCTGCCCGGACAGCCAGGCCGGCCCGGGCCTTTTCCAGCGCCAGGCGCTCGGCAAACACCTCTGGTGTTTCCCGGGCACGCGGGGTTTCATCAACATCGACATGTACCATGACATAATCGACCCCGATTTGTTCGAGCAGTTCACGACGACGCGGTGAACGGGAAGCCAGATTGAGGTATGCCGGGTTATGCATTATGTCCGTCTGATCGGAAGTATTCGGGCCAGTTTATCATCCAAGGCTCAATCGCGGTGATAAGGGTGGCCGCCCAGCAGGCTCCAGGCACGGTACAGTTGTTCGGTGAGCAGGATGCGCACCAGGCCGTGCGGCAGGGTCAACGCCGACAGCGACCAGAGCCGTTCGGCCCGGGCACGCACGGCATCACTGTGGCCATCCGCGCCACCGATCAGCAGTGCCACATCGCGGCCATCATGGGTCCAGTCATCCAGCGCCTGTGCCACTTCCCGGGTGCGCCACTGTCGGCCCCGCTCATCCAGCGCGATAATCCGCGCGCCTTTCGGTACTGCCTGCAACAGGCGTTCACCTTCTTCCGCGATCGCCTTGTGCGGAGCACCGCTGCCCCGTTTCGTGGCTGCTAATTCAATAATCCTGAAACCGAATTGCGGCGGCAGGCGTTTGGCGTAATCATCGACACCCTGCTGAATCCAGCCGGGCATGCGCTGGCCAATGGCAATCACATGGATATGCATGCAAGACCGTCAGGCGTCCGGGCTGTCCTGTTCCGCCGCCTCGTCCGCTTCTGCGTCCTGCATGGTCCAGAGTTTTTCCAGGTTATAGAAATCACGGATCTGCGGCAGCATGACGTGCACAACGACATCACCGAGATCGATGAGCACCCATTCGCCCGTCATATCACCCTCGACACCGAGCGGACGCACGCCATTTTCCCTGGCGCGCTCGACGACACGATTGGCGATCGATTTCACCTGGCGGCTCGACGTACCGCTGGCGATAAACATGATATCGGTAAAACCGCTGATGCCACTCACATCTATTTCCCGGATATCCTTCGCCTTCATGTCCTCGAGTGCATCCTGCACGACCTGCCGGAGTTTTTTCACTTCCAGATTAACGACTTCAGTCATTGATAAAGCCTGTGTTGCTGTATGTATTCCCACACCGCGTCCGGTACCAGCCAGCGCGCACTTTTACCAGTTTGCACGCGACCACGCACCTGTGTGGCAGACACTGCGAGTTGTGTGACCTCGCAAACATAAATGGTGCCGGCCGGACTGTTATGCAAGGCCTGCACATCATCCGTGCGCCGTTGCTCATAGGCAGCGGCGAGTCGATCATCTTCCAGCACAATCCCGCAGCCGGGACGTTGCGCGACTACGAGATGTGCCAGTTCGAGGATACCCGGCCAGTCATGCCAGCGATGGAACTGGCGGAAGGCATCCGCGCCGAGAATAAAACACAGCGGTGTTTCATCGAGTTCCCGGCGCAATTGCGCCAGCGTATCCACCGTGAATGATGGGCCTTCGCGATCCAGTTCGCGCGCATCCACGATGAAGCGTGTTTCGCCTGCGATCGCCGCCTGTAACATTGCCAGGCGATCGGCATTCGAGGCCTGTGCCGGGTCACGCAGGGGGGATTGTGCATTCGGTATCAGCCGGATCTGGGTCAACCCGCACCGTTCGAGTATATCGAGCGCAATCCGCAGATGCGCGCAATGCACAGGATCGAAGGTACCACCGAGAATGCCGACTGCGCTGTCAGGCAGACTATTCACCGCTTACGAACGAATGTGTCCATCGCCAATGACGACATACTTTTGCGAGGTCAGGCCTTCCAGTCCCACCGGGCCACGCGCGTGGATCTTGTCGGTGCTGATCCCGATCTCGGCACCGAGTCCGTACTCGAAACCATCGGCAAACCGCGTCGAGGCATTGACCATGACCGAGCTCGAATCGACCTCGGTGAGGAAACGCCGTGCCTTGCCAATGTTCTCGGTGATGATCGACTCGGTATGTGCAGAACTGTGCGCATGGATATGTTCAATCGCGCTATCCAGTCCGTCCACGATACGGATCGACAGGATCGGCGCGAGGTACTCGGTATCCCAGTCTTCATCCGTGGCCGCCTTCGCGTCAGCCAGGATAGCGCGCGTCGCATCGCAACCACGCAGTTCGACGCCCGCATCGGCATACAGCCGCCCCAGCTCCGGCAATACCTTGTCAGCAACGCTGCGCGCCACGAGCAGGGTTTCCATCGTGTTGCAGGTACCGTAACGCTGGGTCTTGGCATTGACGGCCACCTTGATCGCCTTGTCGGGATCGGCCTCGTCATCGATGTAGACATGGCAGACACCGTGCAGGTGCTTGATCACTGGCACGCGCGCTTCCTCGCTGATACGTTCGATCAACCCCTTGCCGCCACGCGGCACGATCACGTCGACGAATTCGCGCATGCGCACGAGTTCACCGACCGCGGCACGGTCCGTGGTTTCTACCACCTGCACCGCAGTTTCCGGCAAACCGGCATCCGTGAGCCCCTTGCGCACACAAGCGGCAATGGCCTGGTTGGAATGCCGCGCCTCGGAACCGCCACGCAGGATCGCGGCATTGCCTGACTTCAGGCACAACGCCGCGGCGTCCGCCGTCACGTTCGGCCGTGATTCGTAAATAATGCCGATCACACCAAGCGGGACGCGCATACGCCCGACCTGGATGCCGCTCGGACGATACTTCATGTCGGCAATCTCACCGACCGGATCAGGCAAGGCGGCAATCTGGAGCAGGCCCTCAGCCATGGCCTCGATGCGTTCCTCGTTCAGCTCGAGCCGATCCAGCAAGGCATCATCAAGCCCCCGGGCACGGCCGTTCTCGAGATCGCTACGGTTGGCATCGAGGAGTTGCGCAAGGTTCGCCTGCAAGGCCGCGGCAATCGCCTCAAGCGCGGCGTTCTTCTGCCCGGTATTGGCGCGGTTCATCGCACGCGACGCGATACGCGCCCGCTCGCCAAGCTGGCGCATATAGGCGACCACGTCGATCGCCTGTTGTACTTCTGTCTGGCTTGCCGTCATGCCTGGTCAGGACTCCATAAAAATCTGTCGGGCCGTCACGATGCGGCCAGTGTACTGCGATTTAGCGCGAGCGCGGCCGGGTTGCCGGTGACGGCAAGACATAATTGTAACAATTCATCCCAGACATTGCCCGGGGCTTGGCCCTTGATCACCTTGTCGGCATGGCCAGCGGCGAGCACAAAGGCCTGCCAGCGCTTCGGGCCATGGCGCATCAATGCCTTTTTAATCAATATCTTGCGGCGCTGCCAGACCCTTGCCCGGGTCATCGCCTGGTCCACTGCCGCCGGGTCGGGGCGTCCCCCCCGAGGCGGCGCGCAATCGGTCGCCATCTGCGCCAGGGTGCGTAGTTCGCGCGCGATCACCCATAACACGAGTACCGGCTCGATGCCCTCTTCACGCAGGCGCTCCAGCGTGCGTGCGGTTTTCAGGCTGTCACCCGAGAGCGCCGTGTCCATGAGACGATAGATATCGAACCGGGCATTGTCGGTCACCGCATCGGCAATGTCGTCTACGCGCAGCCGGCCCTCGCCGTGCAGCAGGTGCAGTTTTTCGATCTCCTGCGCCGCAGCCAGGAGGTTGCCCTCGACGCGCTCGGCCAGCAAATCGAGGGCGGTGGCATCAGCCTCGAGGCCGCGCCGCCGCAAGCGCGCCCCGAGCCAGCCGGGTAACTGTCGGAATTCGAGCGGCCAGAGAGTCAGCGCCACGCCGAGCTGTGCCAGCGTTGTGTACCATTTGGTCTTCTGGGTAGCGGCATCGAGCTTGCCGGTGATGATCAGTAGCAGCGTGTCCTCGGGTGGCCGCTCACACCAGGCCATCAGCGCCTTGCGCCCGGCATCGCCCGGCTTGCCTGTCGGCATACGCAGTTCCACGATTTTACGCTCGGCAAACAGTGACATCGTACCGGCGGCATCGAGTAACTGCTGCCAGTCGAAGCTCTTGTCGACATGCATGAGTTCACGCGTCGCATAGCCCTGCTGTCGGGCCGCGCTCCGGATCGCATCGGCGGCCTCCTGCACAAGCAGCAGCTCGTCACCGCTGACGATATACACCGGGGCGAGTTCAGCAGCGAGATGAGTGTCGAGTTGTTCGGCCTTGAGTTTCATCCAGCCGGACAATCAACCCGCCTGGCGGGCCTGTAAACGCCGTAATAACTGCTGGATCAGATCCGCCTGCATTTCCTTGCGCAGTTGCGCCTCCTCGGTCGACTTGCCGAGCACGTCATTTTCATCGAACAGGTAATCACGGACCTGGCGCAGGCGATACGGCGCCAACAGTTGCTTGCCAGCATTATCGACCACGCGCATCTCGACGCTGTAAGACAGTTCGTATTCACGCACCTTGCCCGATACCGACGACACGGTCAGTACGCGGCGGTCAAAGCGCAGGTTGGACAGCTTGATGATGGCCTGCGCACCGCTTGCGTTCTCGACGACGCTGATACCGTTACTGGCCAGGGCCCGTTTCACGGCCACGGCAAATTCACTGTAGGGGGCAATGCCATCGATAGTGACGACGCGCATGTTGTCCGGCACACTGACTTCGCCACGCAGGTGAAAACCGCAACCAGTCAACATGACTGCCAACAAAACCACGATGATTGAACGACGCGTACTCATTATTTTTCTTCCCTCATACCTGTAACGGCCCTGTGAAACGTATCATGCCGCGACAATATTCACCAACTTGCCAGGCACTACGATCACCTTGCGCACCTGCTTGCCCTCGATATGTTTGGCAACCGCCTCGTCGACCATCGCCGCCTGCTCGACCTGCTCTTTGTCGGCACCTGCCGCCACCGTGATCTTGCCACGCAGCTTGCCGTTGACCTGCACGACGAGTTCAACCTCGTCCTGCACCAGCGCGGCAGGGTCCGGCTGCGGCCAGCCGGCTTCGAGCACAGCATCGTCATGCCCCATCGATTGCCACAAGGCATGCGTAATATGCGGCACGATCGGCGCCAGCAGGCGCACAACGATATCGACCCCTTCGGCAAGCAACGCCTGCTGCAGTGGCTCGTCACCACCCTCGAGTTCATTGAGCAGGTTGACCATTTTCATGCCCGCGGCCACCACGGTATTGAACTGGTAGCGTGCGACATCACGGTTCACTTGCTCCAGCAGGCTGTGCAGTTCGTGCCGCTGTTTCTTCAGCTCGCCAGCGGCCGCAGACCAGTCAGCCGAGGCCACATCTTGCGTATTGACGCCATGGGCCAGCTTCCACAGGCGGCGCAGAAAACGCGACGCACCTTCCACCGCATCGTCGTTCCATTCGAGTGATTGTTCCGGCGGCGCGGCAAAGATCGTGAACAGGCGCACCGTGTCGGCGCCGTACCTGTCGATCAGTTCCTGCGGGTCAACCGTGTTGCCCTTCGACTTCGACATCTTGCTGCCATCCTTGAGCACCATGCCCTGCGTGAGCAGGTTGCTGAACGGCTCGTCGTTGCTGACCAGGCCCACATCTCTCATTAATTTCTGGTAGAAGCGCGCATATAGCAGGTGCAGGATGGCGTGCTCGATGCCGCCGATGTACTGGTCGACAGGCAGCCAGTAGTTGGCGCGCTCGTCGAGCATCGCGCTGTCATTATCACGGCAGGCATAGCGCGCGTAATACCAGGACGATTCCATGAAGGTATCAAAAGTATCGGTCTCGCGTTCGGCCTTGCCGCCACACTTAGGGCAGGTCGTATCAATAAATGCCGACATCTTCTTGATTGGCGAACCGACGCCATCGAATTCGATATCAGTCGGCAATTCGACCGGTAACTGCTCCTCGGGCACCGGTACCTCGCCACACGCCGGGCAGTTGATGATCGGGATCGGCGCGCCCCAGTAGCGCTGCCGCGACACACCCCAGTCGCGCAACCGGTAATTGACGCGCGTCTCGCCCATGCCCTGGCTTTGCAAATGTTTGGCAACCGCGCTGAAGGCGGCCTCGAAATCGAGGCCGTCAAACTGCCCCGAGTTGACGCACACGCCCTTGTCGGTAAACGCGGCTTCCCCGAGGTCGATATCGCTGCCATCCGCCGGGGCAATCACCTGTTTCACGGTCACGCCATACTTGTGCGCGAATTCCCAGTCACGCTGGTCATGCGCCGGCACGGCCATGACCGCGCCCTCGCCGTAGCCCATGAGCACAAAGTTCGCGGCAAACACGGGCACCTGCTCACCCGTGATCGGGTGCGCCGCTTTCAGGCCGGTATCGACACCCTTCTTCTCCATGGTCTCCATGGCTGCTTCAGAGGTCTCCATGACCTTGCACTCCTCGATGAAGGCCGCCAGCTCCGGATTGTCCAGTGCAGCGTGCAGCGCCAGCGGGTGCTGCGGCGCGACCGCGACATAGGTCACGCCCATCAGCGTGTCCGGGCGGGTCGTGAACACCTTGAGCGGTTCGCCGTCGACCTCGAACACGACCTCGACACCTTCGGAACGGCCGATCCAGTTGCGCTGCATGGTGCACACCTGCTCCGGCCAGCCATCGAGCTTGTCGAGATCAGCGAGCAGTTCCTCGGCGTACGCCGTGATCTTCATGAAGTACTGCGGGATCTCCTTGCGCTCGACCGGCGTATCGCAGCGCCAGCAGCAACCATCGATAACCTGCTCGTTGGCGAGCACGGTCATGTCATGCGGGCACCAGTTCACCGGCGAGGTCTTTTTGTAGACGAGCCCCTTATCGAACAGTTTCGTGAACAACCACTGCTCCCAGCGGTAGTACTGCGGGTGGCAGGTTGCCAGTTCCCGTGACCAGTCATAACCAAAACCGAGCCGCTGCAACTGGCCGCGCATGTAATCAATATTTTCGTAGGTCCACTTTGCCGGCGGCACGTTGTTTTTGATCGCCGCGTTCTCGGCCGGCAGGCCGAACGCGTCCCAACCCATCGGTTGCAGGACATTCTTGCCCTGCATACGCTGGTAGCGGCTGATCACATCGCCAATCGTATAGTTGCGCACATGGCCCATGTGCAGGCGCCCGGACGGGTACGGGAACATCGACAGGCAATAGAATTTCTCGCGCTGCGGGTCTTCGCTGGCGCGGAAGCTGTCATTTTCCTGCCAGTACTGCTGGGCGGTTTGCTCGACCTGGTCGGGCTGGTATTGTGGTTTGTCCATGCTACTTCGGTTCTGTTCTCATTTACCGGGCAAAATCAGGAGCGTAGGATACCCTAGATCAGGCTTTTCAGCGACGCCGGAATACGGCATGCTGCGGATATCTGTAACGCTGGAGTCTAACCATGAGCGATAAACACTCGATGAACGAACGCCTTGTCAATGCCTATAACCACATGCTCAACACCCTGCACCGCCTGGTCAGCAAGACCGGCAAGCAGACCGGGCCAGTCATCGAAAAGGGCCTGCAAGAGGCCCGCGAAGCCATGAGCGAACTCGACGAGCTGGGCCGCGAGGACCTCGAAAAGGTCAGCAACTTCCTGCGCCGGGATATTGAATCGGCCGGCGAATGGCTCGGCGAACACGGCCACGAACTGAAAGACTGGGCCAGATTTGACCTGGCCCTGGCCGAACAACAGTTATTGTCAGCCTTCAGCAACGTCGCGGATCGCACGACGTTCGAACTGAAACAACTGGAAATGCGCGCCGCGATGCGCGGTGAATGGCATACCGGCGAAATTACCACGATAGGCACCCTGACCTGCACTGAGTGTGGCGAGGAACTGCACTTCCATCACACCGGTCATATCCCGCCTTGCCCGAAGTGCAAGGGCACGCGCTTTACCCGTAGCAGTTTGCGGGATTAATACATTGTGTGTTCCGCTCCCCCGGAGCGGGTCTATTTTCTTTGCTCGCCCAAAGAAAATAGACGAAAAGAAAGGCCGCCCCGTTGACGCCGCCGATGCCTTGAACCTTCGGAACGAAGGTTAAGGTACTCACAATGAACCCGTTAGGGTTCTGTGAGGCAAACCCGTAAATCCCATAGAAGCCCTTCGGGCTTCATTATGGGTACCCTACGCCACTTCCAGTGACGTCAGGGCATCTTTGCGTTCCGGTATTTCGCGAGCATCGAGGGAGACACAGGAAACAAATTACACTTGTTTCCTGTGCAAGTCATCCGGGGCGAGTTTCATTGGTGACTTTCTTTGCTCGCACAAATAACGTCACCCGCGCGCGGTGCGCGCGGAACCCACCAACTAGTATTCTTCCCACTCCTGCACCTCAATTCGCGCGATATCGCTGTTGCGCACGTCAAAGGCGAAGTCACCGCCACGCAGCTGGCGTTCAAGCGTGACGCGATCATATTTAACCGACTTCAGGGCACCCTTTTTCACAATACCGCTACGCGTCGTGATCTGGACATTGCGGCCGATATACTGGGTTACCTGTGACAGCTTGATGGGATTGTAGACCTCGATACGCTGTGGCGCTTGTGGTTCTTCAACAACATTACCCTTCTCAAGCTGCTCGGTCAGCCTGGTGATCTCATCCTCGGTGCTCGTTTCTCCACTGCCCTGTTGCTGCAGTTCTGCGGGCACTTCCATACCGAACATCTCGAACATGCGGCGTTGCGCTTCTTCTTCAGTAATTTGTCCACTTTCCTGTTGTTGCGCGATCTCCATGCTCTGTGTGAAGGCATCAAAGAACAGGTTGAACCAGATGCCCGTCGCCAGCACGGTGGTGATGATATATATAAGGAAAGGTTTTTTTGCCTCCTGCCAGTGCATGATGGCAAACACAATCGCCAGTATCGGCGACAGGAAGAATACGCCCAGTCCCCACATGACATGTTCCTTGAAGGCCACGACGAGTAACCATATCCACGTGATGAGACTGATGATCGATAATATGATGAGTAAGGCGAGTGTCATGATCGTTACCTGTTGTCGTTATAATCGGGCCCTGTGCAGGGCATCCCCCCTGCACTTAATAGAACATACTTGTCAGGCGCTGTCACCCGCCTGCACCTCAGGCCGTCGCCCGGACCATACCCCGAGTCCAAACAAGACAAGCGCCAGGCTGATCAACGGCAGATCGGTATAACGGGCATACGGTGTGGTTCCCTGCATCGGCTGTACCTTGCCACGCAGGGTATGGATTTCAAATTGTGGCGACCGCGCCATGATCTGGCCGGCATGATCGATGAGCGCACTGATCCCGGTATTCGTTGCACGCAGCATGGGGCGCCCGGTCTCAATGGTGCGCATACGTGCCATTTGCAGGTGCTGGTGCGGTGCCAGCGAATCACCGAACCAGGCATCATTACTGACATTGACCAGGACACTGGCCTGCGGCAAAGCGGCGGCAGTTTCATTGCCAAACACGTCCTCGTAGCAGATCGTCACGCCAAGTTGCAAACCGGCGCCGGGCAAACGTGTTTGTCCGCTGTCACCGGAGGAAAAATCCGACATCGGCAGGTTAAACACGCCGCCTATCAAGCGCAGCACGTTACCCAGCGGCACG
>JASFME010000007.1:0-25166 GCA_050117725.1 Granulosicoccaceae bacterium
GCCGTTATTCGTTTTGAAGGCGATCGTCGCGGTGCTGTTCCTTCTCGTGATCGCCGCCGGCCTGTTCGGTACACCGATCCCGGAACGTAACCTTGCCACGACCCTGACCTGGACGGTGTGGTGGACCGGCATTGTGATCACGGTATTCTTTCTCGGCTCGGCATGGTGTGCGGTGTGCCCGTGGGACACGATTGCCGGCTGGCTGGTGCGTCGTCGCCTGTGGAAACGTGCCCGCGCTGCGACCAGCCTGGGATTGCGGGTGCCGAAGTCATGGCGCAATGTGTGGCCGGCACTCATGATGTTTGTCGGCCTGACCTGGCTGGAACTCGGGGTAGGTGTCACTACCAACCCGTATGCGACAGCCTTGTTGTCACTCGTCATGGTCGTCATGGCGACCGTGTACATGGCGGTGTTCGAACGCAAGGCATTTTGCAAGCATGTCTGCCCGGTCGGGCGCACGGTCGGTTTTTATGCACAACTGGCAACTGTCGAGTTGCGGCCACGCGAGCCACAGCAATGCGCGGACTGCAAGACACTTGAGTGTTATCACGGTACCGGGACAGTTGAACCATGCCCGACTCACCTGGTCATGGGCAGCCTGAGCCAGAGTACCTATTGCACGTCCTGTGGTGCCTGTGTCCTGGACTGTCCGCATGACAATGTCGGCTGGCGTGTGCGCAGCCCGGCGGTGGAGGCAATCCGGCATGCCCGTCCGCACCGCGACGAAGCCTGGTTTATGCTCGGCCTGCTGGCGCTGACTACCTTCCACGGCATCACCATGATGCCTTTCTGGGAGAGCGGTTTGTCGTGGTTTGCGCAGCTGATTGGCGACTCCGGACAACTGTTGTGGAGTTTCAGCCTGGGGATGGTGATCATTCTGTTAATCCCGGCGCTGCTGTACGCGCTGGCGATTGTCGCGACACAACGCCTGTTGCCGGTCGGCATGCCGTTCGGGCAACTTTTTGCCCGGCTGGCCTTCGCCAGTCTGCCGTTGGCCTTTACCTACCACATCGCGCATAACCTGAATCACCTGGTGCGCGAGAGCAGGGGCTTCACGGCTGTCTTGCTTAACCCGCTCGGCCGCGACACCTTGCCATTGAGCATGCATGAATTGCATATGCGGCATATGAACCCGCTGCTCCCGGAGCAGGTGCTGTTTGCCCTGCAGGCCGGCCTGATGGTGTTCGGCTTCTGGCTGGCCTTGCGTGTGTTGCAGCAACGCAGTGTGGATGTACTGAATGGCCAGGCCGAATGGAAAGCCGGCTATTTACTGCCGGGTGTCCTGTTTATCATTAGCATCACGGCGTTTAACCTGTGGTTGCTGGCGCAGCCGATGGTTATGCGCATGTAAGGAAATAGAGGATGACGGACTCTCCTGACAAGTTGACGCGCCGGCAACGTTTTCGCGACTGGATGTGCAGGTACGCGAACCGTAGCCCGATCCTGTTTGTGCTGGTGATGTTTCTACTGGGCATTATTTTCTGGGGTGGGTTCAATACGAGCCTGGAAATGACCAATACCGAGAGTTTTTGTATCAGTTGTCACGAGATGAGGGATAATGTCTATCGCGAATACCAGCAGACGGTTCATTACACGAACCGCACCGGCATTCGTGCTACCTGCCCGGATTGTCACGTGCCGCGCGAATGGACGCATATGTTTGTACGCAAGGTCGGCGCAACCAACGAGTTGTTTCACAAGATTGCCGGCTCGATCGATACGAAGGAAAAATTCACTGCGAAGCGTCTGCAACTGGCGGGCTATGTCTGGGAGAACATGAAAGACAGCGATTCACGTGAGTGTCGCAATTGCCATGCGAATGAATTCATGAAACTGGCTATTCAGCAACCGCTGGCAAGGCGCAAGCATGAACGTGCCTTACGTGACGGCCTGACCTGCATCGATTGCCATATGGGGATCGCGCATACGCTGCCGAAGGATTTTGATGCCGATGGCAGCCTGCATGCCTCGTTCAAACAAACCGGCCGGCCCTGTGGCGATTGCCACAAGAACCTGGCCCAGTCCGATGAGCCAATCACATGGTAGACGAAGTCGACAAGGGGCGCCGGGCATTTTTTCGCCGTGCCGCGGGCAAGGCGGCCGAGCATGTTGTGCAGGAGGCCGATGCGCGCCTCGAGGCCCGTGCGGCGAAATGGCTGCGTCCCCCGTGGGCGCGACCGGAGCTCGAATTTGTGCTGGCCTGTACGCGTTGCGATGCCTGTATCGAGGCCTGTCCGCACGGCGTGATCTTTGCCCTGCCGGCCAGCTACGGCCTGGATGTCGCCGCCAGCCCGGCGCTGGATCTGCTCAACAAGGCCTGCCATTTATGCGCAGACTGGCCCTGTGTAGCGGTCTGCGAGCCGCAGGCATTACGCCTGCCCGAGCCTGAGGAAGGGGCAGAAGATCCTGCAGAGGACCCGCTGCCCCGCCTGGCCCACGCCAGCATCGATACGGCTACCTGCCTGCCGTGGGCCGGCCCGGAGTGTGGCGCCTGTGAGGGCAGCTGCCCGGTACCCGGTGCGCTGACCTGGTCAGGCTGCCAGCCGTCCATCGATATGGCGCATTGCGTCGGCTGCGGCCTGTGCCGTATTGCGTGCATTACCGACCCGCCTTCGATCCACTTGAAATCATTATATACAGCGGGATCTACTGCCCCCTGAGACAGGGTATCAAGGAACAACGTCTCGAAGAACGCAAGGAAGTACTGGAAACGCGCAAGCAGGCAGCAGTCAACGCCTGGAAAGAGAAACAGGAAAAGGACGCCTGCGAGATCGAGAAGGAACTGGTTGCAGAAGAGGGCAGGGCTGACAAGTAATTGTCAGTCCTTCATGGCCAGTTGCTGGTACAGTTTGTCTATGAGGCGCTTGTAAGCCAGTACACCCTTGCCATACAACAATTTCTCGACGGTCGTGATAGCGACATATACGAGCATGATGGCAAACACGATGTCAGCGCTCAGGGCAAAGTGCGCATAGCTGAGTAAAATAATAAATGTCAGTGAGCTAAACAGCACCGAGCCCATACGGCGCCGGGTACTGTCGCTGTTTTCACAGTTGGCGAGCATTGCCCGTTCCATTTCATCAAATTCCAGTTTGTTCATAACTCTTCAATCCAGCCAATTTCCAGTGCCGTAGAGGTGCCCACCACGGTTTGCCAGATATTATCGGGTTGGCGCGCCTGCACGGGTGACTCGGGGATCCGCCCGCCCATGATTTCAGCACGTTGCTGCGGGTAAAGAGGGATGCGATCGGGCTCGGCAAAACCGCCCGGGTGCAGCGGCTGGTTGCTGGACAGGTTGTATTTGTCCGACGCGCCGACCGTGTGCAGCAGTTCGTGCGCAATAATGACATTGTTGCGTTTCGTGTGTGCCTTCCCGGCGAAGGCCTTGATGACGCTGACCAGGCCTTTTTCCAGTCCAATGGAGTGATTCAGCACCGCGTGCGTAGCCGGGTCGTGATAGAGCACATAGGCCTGGATGTCCGGCCGGATCTCGGCGGTGTCGTTTTGCCATGCCCAGTAACGCAGCTTCAGGCTCCACAGTGCTACCTGCAGTCGATTGCCGCCGGGCGTCGGCATGGGTGGTAGCCCATTTACCGGTGGTGCGATTTCAATGTGGATGGGTTTTACCCTGATATCGCGGTAGCGCAGTGCCTCACGGGCAAAAAACTGTTCGATGTCGAGAAAGTCAGCGGCCGTAATTTGACGGATGATGTTTTCAGAAGCCGCAGAGCCGTCGGCGTTAACCGGGTAGATCGCGACATACAGGGTTTCGTCCCAGTCCGTGGTTTTGGCGCGTGAGTACCAGGTCCAGGCCGTGGCAAACAGCAATACGAGCAACAGGAACAGGATACGTACTTGGCGGAACATGCTTGTAGTATAAGCACGAATCCATTACTTGTCTGCGCAGAATCTGTTACCGGCGCATGAACGGCGGCCTAGCCTGTCTGGCGGGTGGCCAGCAGATCTTTTAGCTGCGCGCGGCTGTCACGCAACAGGATTTCGGTGGTCGGCCAGTCGATGCAGGCATCGGTGACGGAGACACCGTACTTCAGCTGGGAGCGGTCATCCGGGATCGGCTGGTTGCCCCAGCCGAGATTGGATTCCAGCATCAGGCCAATAATCGATTGATTACCGTCACGGATTTGTTGCACACAATCGGCCACGACCTTGCCCTGGTTGGCGGGGTCCTTGCCGGAATTACCGTGGCTGCAATCCACCGTGATATTCAATGGCAGGTTGTCAGCAGCGAGTTCAGCCTCGCAACGTGCGATATGGGCGGCATCGTAATTCGGTTTGCCGCCGCCGCCACGCAATACGACATGGCCATAACGGTTACCACGGGTCTGGATCACCGCGCACTGGCCTTGCTGGTTAATGCCGAGGAAATGGTGCGGGCGCGATACCGAGTGCAGGGCATTGATGGCAACACCGAGCGAGCCATCGGTGCCGTTTTTGAAACCGACTGGCGTCGACAGGCCGCTGGCCATTTCACGGTGGGTCTGCGATTCGGTCGTGCGCGCGCCGATCGCCGACCAGGTAATCAGGTCGGAGAGGTACTGCGGTGTGATCGGGTCAAGCGCCTCGGTCGCCGTCGGCAGTCCCAACTCGGCGATCTTTAATAATAATTCGCGCGCCTTGTACAGACCCTTTTCGATATGGAACGAGTCGTCCATGTACGGGTCGTTGATCAGGCCCTTCCAGCCGACCGTGGTGCGCGGTTTTTCAAAGTACACGCGCATGATGATGTACAGCGTGTCGGAGACTTCATCGGCCAGCGCCTTCAGGCGTGCCGCATAGTCGAGTGCCGCCTCGGTGTCATGGATCGAGCAGGGCCCGACCACAACGAACAGACGGTGATCCTTGCGATCCAGGATGCGGTGCACGACCTCGCGGCCGGCGAGCACGGTGCGCTCGGCGGTTTCAGTCAGCGGTAACGCCTGTTTGACCTCGGCCGGAGTCGGCAGCAGGGTCTGTGACAGGACGTTGATGTTGTTGACTTGCGCTTCGGTCATGGTCGTTACCGGGCCGGTTCAGGACAGGCGAAAAGGCGGCATTGTACCGGAAAAATGCCGCCTTGTGCGCTGTTTTTGCAGGGATTATTCAGCTTTCGTTACGACGTAAAAAAGCCCCGCAAGTGAACCTGCGGGGCTTTTGAAGGTGGTCAGGCCAGCCCTAGCGGTACAGGCCACGTGCCTGGGCGCGTTCTTCCTGGGCCACCTGCTTCATCACAAGTCGCAGTGCGTCGAGGTAGGGGACGGTGCCATTGTCACGAATGACCTGTTTGCCATCGGCGCTGTGCGCGAACTTGAGGAAATCCGCGATCTCCTTGCGTTTCTTGCCCTCGCGGTTGATGACGAGGTACAGCGGCCGGTACAGTCCGTATTCGCCGAGACGGATGTTGTCATAGCTCGGTTCCTTGCCGTCGAGCTTGAGCTGCTTGACGTTGCGCTTGCGTGCCGAGCTGATGCCGGTGATACCGATGGCATTGATATCCTTCTCGACGCCCTTTTCCACGGGTCCGGAGGACTTCATGAATTCGGAGGCCTTGAATTCCTGGTCAAAATCGGCAAATACGAGTTTGCGGATGGTGCGGCCAACGCCGGAATTCTTGCCTTTGCGGGCCAGCAGGCGGATGGGCGCATCGTTACCACCGAGTTCTTTCCAGTTCTTGATCTTGCCCAGGTACAGACCGCGCACCTGCTCGAACGAGATATCCTCGACCGGGTTGTCCGGGTGGGTGATGACAACGAGCGCATCCCAGGCGACGGGTTCGAGAATCGCACCCAGTTCCTCGTTGTGGCCAGCAATGGTATGGCGGCAGGCGCCACCAATATCGGCGTCTCCCTTGACCACGTCACGGATGCCGCGCGTCGCACCACCACCCTGGATGTCGATCTTGACGCCGGTTTCGACCTCGTAGGCCAGCGCCAGCTCGGTCATAAAGGCTTTTTTCGTGATACCACAGCCGACCCATTTCAGCGTGGTTTCGGCATAGAGAGAGGCAGACATGGCTGCCAGCAGGACTGCGACAGTCCAGCGAATCAGCGACTTCATTGTTACTCCTATGTCCTCCCAACAAGGACAGTAAAATCAATCAACCTGTTTAATATAGCTGCAAATCAGGCGTTTTGCTGCGAGTATTCGTGCTGAACGGATAAAAAATAATTATCAGGCGAAGTGGAGCCATAAGCGAGGTGAAGTGTCAGGCATGCCAGCCCAGCTGTTGTGCGCGTTCCGCGGCCTGGCGGGGGACGTTCGTAGCGGAAAACTGCGTATGCATGATTTGCACACCGAGCATATGGTTGATCACGGCGTCGAGCTGGACCTGCATGGCCACGGGTGTATCTTCCGCTTCGTGCAGATCAAACAGCGCTTTCACGCCCTGTTTGTCGAGCAAGCCCGAGGCATCCAGCGCTGCGTCGGAGAGATATTCATGGGCCACAGTTTTCATCGCCTGCCATTTTTTCTCATCCGTATGCGCGGGAGGGGCCATAAAGGCAAATTTTTCCCGTTCATACAGGACCTTCGGCAGAACGCCCTTCATGGCTTCCCGCAACACGTATTTTTCGGTGCGTCCCTTGATGCGCATTGAAGGCGGCACGCGCGTGGCAAATTCGGCGAGGTGATGATCGAGAAAAGGCGGACGTGCCTCCATCGAGTTGGCCATGTCGACGCGATCACCGCCCCAGGTCAGGATCTGTCCCTCAAGCATGGTCTTGATCCAGACATATTGTGCCTTATCGAGGGGATGGCGATTTTCCAGCATATTGGTATCCAGTGTCTCGGCAATGGCCCGGCCCGGTTCATAGCCACTGATCTGCGCACGCAGATCAGCCTGCATGAGGTTTCCGGCATGGACCGATGCCGCCAGCCAGGGTTGCAGACAGGAGGGGGTGAACCCTACCAGTGCATCGAGCGCCGGATCATGGGTCTCGTCCTCGGCAAGCATCGAGCCCTTGAACAGCTTGTTGGCCTCGGCCAGCATGGCCTCCCATTCAACACGTTCGGCGGGCGAGAGCATGTCCATACCGTGCAGGAACATGTCGCGGCGAAATGACGGGTAACCGGCGAACAGCTCATCCGAACCTTCCCCCGTGACGACAACCTTGTAACCGGCCTCGTTGACATGTCGGCTCATGAGCAACTTGGCAACGCCGAGCGTGTTGTAGATGGTGCGTTCGGTATGCCACACGGTCTCGACGAAATTGTCGTACAGGTGGTCTGCCTTGAGCAACATGACGTCCTGATCGGCGCCGACGGATTCCGCCATCTCGCGGGCAATCGGTGTCTCATCGTAAGCTGCATCATCGAAGCCGATCGTGAAGGCCTTGACCGGGGATTGCTGACTGGCCGCCGACATCCCCAGTATCGAGCACGAATCAATACCGCCAGACAGGTAGCACGCTACCGGTACATCTGCCTCGAGGCGCAACTGCACGGCCTCAAGAAGGTGATCACGTACGCCATTTATATAAAAGTCTTCGTCATCCCGATCCTGCCGGGTACGTTCCTCGAGAGTCGGGAAATCCATATCCCAGTAAGGTTCATCACGTATTGTGAACTTGCCGTGATTACGTTCGATAGTCACGACGTGGCCGGGTTTGACCTGGTGGATATTTTCAAACGCCGTGGTACCAGGGACAATGGTTTGCATGAGCTGGTGGTACAGGCCAGGTGCGCTGAATTGGCGCGGCACGTCGGGGTGGGCAAACAATACTTTCAATTCCGAGCCGAACACGACCTTGCCATTCACCTCGGTCCAGTACAGCGGCTTAACACCAAATCGATCCCGTACCAGCATGAGTCTGTCGTGCTGTCGGTCATACAGCGCAAAGGCAAATTCGCCGCGCAGCTGCGTCAGGGTATCTTCAAGTCCATAACGCGGGTACAGATGCAGGATGAGTTCAGAATCACTTTTTGTCCGGAAACGGGCACCGTCGAGAGTCAGGCTCGCGCGCAGGCGCTTGTAGTCATAAAACTCGCCATTATGCGCAAGTAACAGATTATCGTCGTGTGACATAAAAGGTTGCCGCGCCCGATTTTCATCAAGGTCAATAATAGATAATCGTGCATGACTGAATCCAATACCACGATCCTTGATTACCTTGTAACCAAAACCATCCGGGCCACGGTGATACTGGATTGCTGCCATGTTGACGAGCAATTGCGGGTCGATAGGTTGATCGACCTGTCCGTTGAATATCCCGGCTATGCCACACATGATTAAAATCCTTCGCGTAAAAATGATCAGTAATAAGCGATAACTATTGCCTAGAAACGCACGATGCTGGACATGAGTGCCATGCGTGTGAATACTGCGCCCCGTGCCTGGGCGAAGTACCAGTTATGGCTGGTGTCATCAAGATCTTCGGAAAGCTCCTCGCCGCGTGCGAGCGGATGCAGAATGATAGCGTCTTTTTTCAATGGTGACTGTTTGCTGAGTTTGTATTCGGTGCCCAATTCCTCATAGGTGCTGCCTACCCAGGTAATCGCATTGATATACACAATATCGATATCCGGCAGATTGTCATCGAGGTTATTGCTGATACGGATGTCAAGACCGGTTTTTTCCAGTTCCTCGAGTTGCCCTTTGGCAAAGGGTTCCTTTGAATCACAGATAATAACGACTTCATTTATCGCATTACTGAGTTGGGAAAGGAAAAGCAGCAGACTGCGTACGGTACGCATTCGTCCCGGATTGCCGATAATGCTGATATTGACCTTGTTGTCATCCGGCACTTCATCAAGCAGCAGTTCAGGTCGCCATTTTGCTATGGCATAAATGTCAGCCAGTGCCTGGGTCGGGTGTTCATCCATGCCGTTGCCGGCATTGATGATCGGGATGCGTAACACCTCGAGCATTTCGTAAATAGCCTGTTCATTGGAATCGCGTAGCACAACGACATCGCCGTAATGGTTCATCATTTCCGCGACGTCCTTGAGTGATTCACCCTTGGCAATACCGGTAGTAGCGGGATCAGTGATGGAGATGACGTCACCACCGAGGCGATGCCAGACACTTTCGAATGACAGGCGGGTGCGCGTGCTCGGTTCGTAAAAAGCGTTGATCAGGATCTTGCCGCCCAGCGGGAACTGGCCAAAAATTTGTTGTGCCTCGAATTTGGCTGCCAGCCGGCAAAGCTGGATCATCTGCTCACGACTGAACTGACGCGCCGAAATGATTGAATGATTGGCCAGCTCGGCAAGATGCGCAGGTTCTTCCGGGATGAGTTCAATGAGCGATAAAGGCCGTTCAATGCCCTCTGTCCAGTTTTCCGGCACGACACGTTCTTCCAGTTTGGGGTGTAGTTTGTCTACCATAATTTTCCGTTTTTCCAGTCCTTGATCCAGAGCAAAACCAGTGTAACAGGAGCAATGATGGTGATCAGTAGCGCGACTGAAACGATCGTGGCCAGTAAATCGGCTGATATCGTCATGGTGTATTCCCCTGTTTCGCGTGATTGAGTGATGACCAGTCGAATTCAGTGTGGTTCAGCCAGACCGAAATCAGTACGGTACTCATTGATACAGCTGCAGAAACCAGTGCCGCAACATAAAAACCGATCGCAAAGTAGGCCCAGATCCCGCTGGCTGCTCCCAACACCATTGCCAGCAACGCCCCGCTGGCGTTGGCGCGTTTCCAGTAGAGACCGGCAGCAATCGGCCAGATGGTGCTCGCCACAAAGGCGCCGAGATATTGCAGAAGGCTGCCCAGCGTCGTGATGCGTGGCAGGCAAATGAGCCAGGTAATGATACCGAGCAGCACGATGATGATTTTTGCCATGCGACGCAGTTGTTCGTCGCTGGCGCGCGGATTGATATGGCCACGATAGATATCCTGCAGGATCAGATCACTCGTCGCAGCGAGTAACGAATCAAGACTCGAGGCGAGTGATGAGAACACGACGATAAAGACGATGACGGCGCCGCTGAAACCGAGAAGTTTTGCCGCCACCATGGGACCAACCATGTCTGCAGCCGGTATGTTAAGGCCGAGTGATGGCGCGCCGAGGGCGATAAAGCCGGCAACAATCGGGATCGGTGCCCAGATGATGCCGGCAATCAGGTAGGCCTTGCTGCCAACATCCTCGCGGAAGGCGAAGGCACGTGACCACCAGACATTGGAATGGAAAATCTCCCCGATGCCGAACAGCAGGTTGTTAAACAGGAACATGATCGCCGCCGGCATGAGTACGTTGAGCAGTTCCGGCCGTTCAGCAAGGACATTACTGTGCATCCTGTCAAAACCGATCTCGCTGATGGTCAGGATGGCGAGGATGATTACGCCGGCCAGGATCAACAGCGTCTGGATAAAATCGGTGCCGATCACGGCACGCAGACCGCCGAGCAGGGTGTAGGTGACGCAGATCACAAGGATGACGGTCATGCCGTACTGGTAGTCGATACCGGTCAGGGCATGGATCAGGACACCGCCCGCCATACCCAGGCTGATCAACCAGCCGATGGCATAACACATGGAAATCACGAGGAACACGCGCCAGGTCCACACGCCGTAACGCAAACGCATAAAGTCGCCACTGGTATAACCGTGCGGTACCAGGGTACGAATGCGTTTGACGAGTGGTGCAAACAGGATCAGACCGATGCAGCCAAGCGAATAACCCAGCATGCCCCATATACCCAGTTGCAGGGCAAACTGCGGGGCAACCAGGGTCGTGTTGCTCGTCACCCAGGTGGCCATGGCTGTGGCAGTGCCCAGTGCCAGGCCAACATTGCGTCCGGCGAGCATGAAATCATCAAGCTGTCTGGCCTTGCGTCCCCAGAACCAGCCCAGCCAGATCCACAGCACGCTGAACAGGGCGAGGATGAGCCAGCCGGTTTGGGCATCGAGTATCGCAGACTGAACGTTATTCATTGCTATGTGACCCTTTTAATCTCTTTTTGGGCCTCTTCAGTTTTCATCACGCGTGCGTAACGGTCCTTGATAGTGGCTATCGTCGCGTTATGCAGTGCCGGTGTGACCGTGGCACAGGCATCGCTGACTAGCGTGGTATAGAAGCCACGATCACAGGCATCGCGAACCGTGGTCGAGACACATTCATTCGTGTAGACACCACAGACAAACAGGCCGGTTATGCCGAGATTCCGAAGAATGTATTCAAGATTGGTAGCATTGAATACGCCACTGGCGGTTTTGTTGATAATGATCTCGTCCCCCTTGGGGGCCACCTCGGGCAGGAACTCGGCTTCCTTCGAACCGGGTGCTGCATGCAGCCCCAGGCGTTTATGGCCGGCGCCGCGATCCCGGCCATCCCGGGTCAATGACATGATCCGCGTATGGATAACCTCCAGCCCGGCATCACGGAAACGATCCTGCAGGCGTCGAATATTGGGCAGTACAACATGGTCGAGGCGTTTGAAATAATATTCTTCTGCTTCTTTTACGTCCCTGGTGCTCTCGAGGTCGGCAAATACGCCATAGCCAGGTGCTGCATCAAGGAATTGCACATCTATGACGAGCAGCGCGGTGTTGTGTGCCTCGAGCGATTCGGTGACGCCGGGTGCCTCGGAGATAGACTCGCGATATGTTTCCTCGAGCGGGTCTACATGGAGATATTCCTGATCCACATCCTTTAGATCGGTTTCTTTTATATCCGTCACAGTTTTTCTCCCCCGGCGATACGATACAGGGTGTTTACCGCGATACTGGCACCTTTTTCGATATCATCCATATCGGTCCATTCCGCAATCGAGTGACTGCGCCCGTCCTTGCTCGGCACAAAGATCATGCCGGCACGCGTGATACTGGCCATGATCTGCGTATCGTGTGAAGCACCACTGGCCATTTGCAGGAACGGGTAACCCAGTGACTTGGCAATATTTTCGATGGTATTGAGAATGCTACTGTCACATTTCACGGGCGCGATCTCACTCAGTACCTTGAATTCGAACATAAGCCCGCGGCGGCGCGCGATCGCCGAAAGCGCCTTGCGAAACGCATCGGACAGTTCATCCAGCACGCGTTGCTCGGTATCGCGTGCCTCGAGTGAGAACTCAACCTTGCCGGGTACGACATTCGCCGCACCAGGAAGCAGTTCTACCTTGCCTATGGTCGCAACGCTGCGCGCGCTGCCGTTTTCATCAAGAATACGCTGTAACTGGCTGGCAAATTCACTTAGCCCCATGAAGGCATCGTTACGCATGTCCATCGGTGTGGTACCGGCATGATTCGCCGTACCGATAAGACTGATCTCCCACTTGAACAGGCCGGCAATCGCATCGACATTACCGATACTGATACCCGATTTGTCGAGCAGTGGGCCCTGTTCGATGTGCAGTTCGAGAAAGGCATGGATGCTGTCCGGCTGGCGTCTGGCATACAGGGCATCAAGCGCATTCAGCCCGACCTGTTGCATGGCCTCTATGAGAGTGATGCCGTCGAGATCAATGGCGGCATGGATGGATTCCGGGCTGTGCATGCCGGCCATTGCCTGGGAACCGAGCATGCCACCGAAACGGCCTTCTTCATCGGAAAACACCACAGCTTCAAGCGGGTACGCAAGCTGGCAGTTTTCTTCCTTGATGCAGCGCAGGCATTCAAGTGCAACCAGCACACCGAGCGCACCATCGAGATGACCGGCGCCTGGCACGGTATCAAGATGTGATCCCATCATGACCGAGGGGCGTTCTCCATCCCAGTCCAGTCGTGCATGCAGATTGGCCGCGCCGTCCTGGTAAAACTCGAGCCCGGCATCGAGCGCGCGTTGTTTGAACCACTCGCGACCCGCCATATCGGCCTCGGTAAAGGCCATGCGGTAAAGCCCGTGATCCGGTTTTCTGCCGATTTCGGCCAGTGCCTCGATGTCAGCCTGCAGTCTCGCACGGTTAATGGACAGGGTTCGCATAGGTTTGCTTATTGTCCCTGTCGATTGCCGCGAAGTATGAGAAGCAACGTGGCTATGAAGACGACGGCACCCACAGTGAAAAATGCGAAAGCATCGCGCAGCGGGTGATGGGCGACCGTGATCTTTAACGTGTTGCTCGTATTGGCCGGGTTGTACCTGTCACTGACGCGGTAAAAATAGATATTGTCCGGTTTGCCGCTGATGACGGTGGCCGTATCGGAACCGCGGTAGATAATCTTCGCTGTGGTGAAATCCTTGTTCGTCGATTCCTGCAGGACGTATTCGCTTATGGCCTGTTGCGCCTGCCAGCGTAACTGGAAATAACCGGCGGTGGCCATGCTGGTGCTGCTTTCGAGCGTAATGGCTGCTGCATGTGCACTGCCTGTCAGGCATACGGCGAGCAATGCTGTGCTAATCGTGAGGTGGTGGGCGCGTGAGGCGCGCAGGAGAGGCTGGCTGCACCTTGCACAATGGTGGAACAGTCGCCTGCCGTGGGCAGTAAACCTGCTTGTGGCCTTGAAAATCGTCAAAACGTTACCGTTAACTCCACTACCCGTCACGATGCACCCTCTACCCAAGTTACTCAATACAGTGGAGCTGTTTGAATATCCGAATATACTGCCATATCGGGCCGGCAATTTCATGGCAAGTACCGTCTTGTCAGCGCAACAGATAATGACGCCAGAAAAAAATGCTTTTCTGACACGAAAAAGCCCCCTTGCGGAGGCTTTCTCATGATTAGGGTATGTGCATTGCGTATTATTATTTCCTGCCCCGGATTGCCGATGGGGCAGATATAAGCAGGCAGTAACGATCCCCCTCGACCGGCCAAATTACTACCGTGAACAGTGGTGATCGTGTATGCAATTTCATCCAGTTAAGATAGATAGTCTGTATGCAAAAAACCGGGACGCCACAGGGTCTTGTGGCTGTCATGCGCCGGCCGATGGTTTATCCTTGTGTGACAGTCAGGCATAACGGCCTGGCATAGAGACGGTTGGAGACACAGGTGAATGCACACGCGCTGAAAATGAAAGAATACCTGGTCGAAATAGCGGGGCCCTCACCGATGACGCCGAGAGGCTGACGGCCGTCAATGAGTTCGGTAGTCCCCTGTTCTGATCACCGGGCGGGTTGTTGAGCCTGCCGCGCTGTTATGCATATTGTTTCCGCAGACAAGGATTACGCGTTACTCGATTTCGGTAATGGCCGGAAGCTCGAACGCTTTGGTCCCTACCTTGTGGATCGCCCGGCACCGCAGGCCGACAAGCCTCCTGCCCTCCCTGACTGGCAGCCTGACTGGATCTACACCGGCGCGCGTGTCGGCGAGGGTGGCTGGCAGGCGCGTCGCGAGGGTCTGGCGCGCGAATGGCAGGTCGAGATGCACGGGCAGCGCATGCATTGCCGGCTCGGCAAGGGTGGCCAGATCGGCATCTACCCGGAACATGCCGCATGCTGGCACTGGATCCGCGAACAGCTCGAAGGCTGCTACCACATCGAGGATCTGTGTGTCCTGAACCTGTTTGCCGGCACCGGCGGCGCCACACTGGCGGCGGTCATGGCCGGTGCGCGGGTCACGCATGTCGATGCGCAGGCTGCGCAACTGGAACTGGCGCGCCTGAATGTCGGCGAACAGGGTGCGCGTTTCATCCGTGAAGATGTCATGACCTATGTGCAGCGGCTGCTGCGCAAGGGCGAACGTTTCCACATGGTTATCATGGACCCGCCCAGTTTTGGCCGTGGTGGCAAAAACAAGGTCTGGGATATTCGTTGCGATTTCCAGCCGCTGATCAAATACCTGCCGCGCCTGCTCACCGATGACAACCGCGGCGTCTGGGTGTCGCTGCACACACAGGACATGAACGCGCAAGATGTCGCCGATCTGCTTGGCCAGGTCCTGCCCGGCAAGGTGCAGCCGCTTGAACTGGGGATCGCAACTGCCGAGGGCGATGTTCTGCCCGGCGGGGTGGCCGCGACCTGGTGTCGGATATCTACCGGCGACTGACGACGTAAAAGTTGGCAGTTATCAGTCGTCAGTCATCAGAAAAACCGGTAATGATTTCTGCCAACTGCTGACTGACGACTGCCAACTCGTTACTGCACCATGAGGAACAGCGAGCTGCGGCCGCGAACGATGTTGAGCATGAGACGTGAGGAACGTGCATTGGCCACTTCCACGGCGTCATTCATGTTGCGCACTTTCTGTTTGTTGATGGCGGTGATGATGTCGCCCTTGCGCAGGCCGGTGCGCGCCGCCGGGCTGCGCGGCTCAAGCTCATACACGACGATACCCTCGACCTTGCCATAGGCGCGGTGGCCTTCAACGAGGTCGCCGAGCGTGGCGCCCTGCAAGCGCGGGTGCAGTTGCACTCCCTTGTGCCGGGGGGCGGCGCTGGTCTCTGCGATGACGGCCGTAATAATCTTCTTTTGGCCATTACGCATGACACGCATGCTGACCCGGGTGCCGATGCGCAGCAGGCCGATCGCGTTACGCAAGTCATCGGCACGTCGTACCGGCCGACTGTTCAGCTCGGTGATTACGTCACCCACACGCAGACCGGCCTGTTGCGCCGGTGAACCCTTCAGCACACTGACCACCACGGCGCCGATCGTATGCGGGTCGAGATTGAAGGCCTTCGCCAGTTGCGGGCTGAGATCCTGGGCCTGGGCGCCGAGACGGCCACGGCGTACCTCGCCATGCCTGATCAACTGTTGCATGATGTCGCGTGCCATGTTGATCGGTATGGCAAAACCGATGCCAATGTTGCCGCCACTCTTTGACAGGATCGCCGTGTTGATGCCGATCAGTTCGCCGCGCAGATTGATCAGCGCACCGCCCGAGTTACCCGGGTTGATTGAAGCATCGGTCTGGATGAAGTCTTCGTAACCCTCGATACCGAGTCCACTGCGGCCAAGCGCACTGACGATGCCGGAGGTTACGGTCTGGCCGAGACCAAACGGGTTACCGATTGCGATCACGAAATCCCCGACCTGCAGGTCGTCGGAATCAGTCACCGGTAACGCAGTGAGGTTGTCAGCCGGCACCTTGATCACGGCGATGTCCGAGTCGGGGTCGGTGCCGACCAGCTTCGCCTCCAGCCGGCGACCATCACGCAGCGTGACGAGGATATCGTCGGCGCCCTTGATGACGTGATGGTTGGTCAGGATATAACCTTCGGCCGCATCGACGATGACACCCGAGCCGAGGTTTGTCGATTCACGCTGCTGCTGCTGCGGAATATCGAAGAACTCACGAAAAAAGGGGTCGAGTAACAGCGGGTTGGTTGCCACGGTCACCGTGGTGCGCGTGAAGATATTGACCACGGCCGGTGTCGAGCGCTCCAGCACGGGGGCCAGGCTGGGCAGTTGTTTGCCCTCCACGGCAAAGGGCAGGGCGGCCTGACTGTTCATGGCGAACAGCATCAACACGGACAGGCTGAGCAATTGCATCATGCGTACAAGCGGGGGCATGCGGGCTCCGATGTTAACTGGATTAATTAAGTATAGGGTATGACCCGGTTCGGTACGCGGGGTTCACACAGGTAAACACAGCGTTGCCCGCTGCGTCCAGCGGGCAACGCCGGCTACCATGATTTTACGGCCTGTCTGCCGGGAGGATCATGCCTTAGCTGACTTCAATCCGGCGCGGCTGTTCGGCGGCCTTTTTCGGGATTGTGATTTCCAGCACACCGTTCTTGCACTCTGCCCTGATGTTGTCGGCATCGGCTGTATCCGGCATGGTAAAACGACGGAAAAATGAACCGTACACGCGTTCGACGCGCTTGTAACCATTGTTTTCATCCCGGGTTTCGCTCTTGCGCTCACCCTTGATGGTCAGCATGCCCTTGTCCATGTGGACCTCGATATCCTTCGGGTCGACCCCCGGGATATCAGCCTGGATCAGGAAACGATCGTCCTCTTCCTTGACGTCAACGGCCGGTGTCCAGTCACAGACGCTGGACGACATCTCGTCATCACCCTCTGCAGGCAGGTAGCTGCGGAACAGGCGATCCATTTCATCATGCAGGCGATCCAGCCCGCGCCAGGGTTCATAACGCATCAAAGCCATAATTCACCTCTTCTTGAAACAGTTGTTGCAAAGCATTTGCAATGAGACGTATGGGCGGCAAGGCGCATTTCAAGCCCGCAGTACCGGGTGTGACAGACGTATGACAATGGTTTTTGAGATTGTCCAGGGCATGCTGATAACTTGCTGATATGCCAGCAGAAAAAAAATCACCCGGGACGTTGACACCACTACCTGTTGTGTCTAGAGTATGAGCCCTACACAACATATTGTGTTTCTTTGCCGTTGCACCAAGTCTTGCCAAAATAATAAATACTAACAGCCGGTTACGAACCGGAATTATCGCCGAGGAGCTCTAGTACCCATGACCGCGAAGACTGCGCATTTGAAAGCCGTGAAGACGAACAACAAAGACATTACTTTCCAGCCTGCCTCGCTCGATATCTGGGACAAGAAGTACCGCCTGAAAAAGAAAGACAATACGCCGGTCGATGCCGATATCGACGGCACCTACCAGCGCGTTGCGCGGGCCCTGGCCGAGGTCGAGGTCGAGGAAAAACGTGAACAGGCCTATGAGCAATTCCTGTGGGCACTGCGTCACGGAGCAATCCCGGCTGGCCGCATCACTTCAAATGCTGGTGCACTGGCCTATAAACCGGCGACCTCGACGATCAACTGCACCGTGTCCGGTACTGTCGAGGACTCGATGAACAGCATCCTGGAAAAGGTCCACGAAGCGGGCCTGACCCTGAAGGCAGGCTGCGGCATCGGTTATGAATTCTCGACGCTGCGGCCGAAGGGGGCCTATGTCTCCGGTGCCGGCGCCTACACTTCCGGGCCGTTGTCATTCATGGATATCTACGACAAGATGTGTTTCACCGTGTCCTCTGCCGGTGGCCGGCGTGGCGCGCAGATGGCGACCTTCGATGTCGGTCACCCGGATGTCCTCGACTTCATCATGGCCAAGCGCGAATCCGGTCGCCTGCGCCAGTTCAACCTGAGCCTGCTGATCACGCAAGATTTCATGGAAGCCGTGAAGAACGATGACCAGTGGCCACTGGCCTTCCCGCTCAGCGAAGGTGAAGCGGCAACAGAAGGCCTCGACCTGGACAACCCGGAGCAGGTGATCTGGCGTGACTGGCCGACCAGCAACGGCTATACCACCAACGAGGCCGGCGAGGTCGCTTGCAAGGTGTACAAGAGCGTGCGTGCGCGCCGCATCTGGGACGTGATCATGTCCTCGACCTACGATTACGCCGAGCCGGGGTTCATTCTCATCGACAAGGTCAATGAGATGAACAATAACTGGTACTGCGAGAATATACGCGCCACCAACCCGTGTGGCGAGCAGCCGTTGCCGCCGTATGGTTCCTGCCTGCTCGGCTCGGTTAACCTGACCCGCTTCGTGCGTGAGTCGTTTACCGACAAGGCAGAATTTGACTGGGAAGAATTCCGCAAGGTGGTCGCAATCTTCACGCGCATGCTCGACAACGTGGTTGAAATCAACGGCCTGCCACTCGAAGGCCAGCGTAATGAGATCAGGAACAAGCGCCGGCACGGCATGGGTTTCCTCGGCCTGGGCTCGACCATCACCATGCTCGGCATGAAGTACGGCTCGGAAGAATCCGTGGCCTTTACCGAGCAGGTCAGCCGTGAACTGGCACTTGAAGGCTGGCGCCAGGCGCTGGAACTGGCAAAGGAAAAAGGTCCGGCGCCGATCATGGAGCAGGAATTCGAGGTGACGGCGAAGATGTTGCGCCAACGCCCGGAAATGAAAAAGGATGGCATCAAGGTGGGCGACAAGCTCAAGGGTCGTGTCCTGCATGCGAAGTACAGCCACTACATGCAGCGGGTTGCCGAGTTTGAACCGGAACTGGTCGAGCAGCTGGCCGAGAACGGTGCACGTTTTACGCACCACAGCTCAATTGCGCCGACCGGCACGATTTCCCTGTCACTGGCGAACAATGCGAGTAACGGTATCGAACCCTCTTTTGCCCACCATTACTCGCGCAACGTGATCCGCGAAGGCAAGAAGAGCAAGGAAAAGGTTGATGTGTACTCGTACGAGTTGCTGGCCTACCGCGAACTCGTCAATCCGCATGCGATGCCGTACACGGAAGATCCGGCGCAGCAATTGCCGGACTATTTCATCACCGCCGAGGACATCACGCCGAAAGAGCACGTCGATATCCAGGCCGCGGCGCAACGCTGGGTGGATTCGTCGATCTCGAAGACAGCCAACGTGCCGACCGACTACCCCTACGAGGACTTCAAGGATATCTACCTGTATGCCTACGACCAGGGCCTGAAGGGCTGCACGACCTTCCGTTTCAACCCGGAGGCCTTCCAGGGCGTGCTGGTCAAGGAACGGGATCTCGAGAACACGACCTACCGTTTCGAGCTTGAAGATGGCCAGATCATCGAGGTCAAGGGCAACGAGGAGATCGAATATGATGGCGAAACCCATACCGCCGCGAATCTCTACGATGCACTGAAAGAAGGCTATTACGGCAAGTTTTAATCATTGAGCCACGCAGAGTATGGCGCACACCTCAAACAGAATGTGTGTCACAGGGTTCAGGAGAATACGATGAGCATAAAGATTGAAAAGAAGATTGTTGGTTACGACGTCGCCTCAGAAGAACAGCCACAAGAGCAGGTTGAAGCGCAAAAGCCGGCCGAGCTTGACGTGGAGGCCAAGGTCATCCACATGCATGAGAAGATCGAGCGACCGGAGATGCTGCTCGGTTCGACCTACAAGATCAAAACCCCGCTTTCGGAACATGCACTGTACGTGACGATAAATGATGTCGTACTCAACCAGGGCACGGATCATGAATTACGCCGTCCCTTCGAGATATTCATCAACTCGAAGAATATGGACCACTTCCAGTGGATCGTTGCGCTGACCCGGATTATTTCTGCCGTGTTCCGCAAGGGCGGTGACGTGACCTTCCTCGTCGAAGAGATGCGCTCGGTGTTTGACCCGCGAGGTGGTTACTTCAAGAAGGGCGGCAAGTATATGCCGTCACTCGTGGCCGAGATCGGTGACGCTATCGAGTGTCACCTGCGCATGATTGGCCTGCTCAAGGACGAAGGTCTCGATGAGCACCAGAAGAAACTTATCGAGGAAAAACGTGCACAGTTTGAATCAGCAGTGAGTTCAGCTGATGCCCACGGCGAGAAGAGTGACTTTCCGGCAGGTGCGCAACTGTGTAGCAAGTGCAACACGAAGGCCATGGTGAAGATGGATAATTGTATGACGTGTTTGAACTGTGGCGAAAGTAAATGCGGTTAATAACATTACTGATGCGATGCTGTCGCAATCAAACGGTTGACAAATGATCATGCGTGTGTAATCTGTGGCACAACACGAACAGGATAAACGTGTTGAAAAAGGTGAGAACAATAATGTGCGGACAATATAAAGGCAGCAAGCAGGAAGAGGTTGCGCAAGTGCCCGTTGCCGTTTTTGCCAGCGACTGATTATATCAAAGGCGGTGTTCACCCGGACACCGCCTTTTTTATGTTGTAGAGACTCGTGGAGGAGTGCGGACGCCTTGGCGTCTGAAGCGGATTTAACAATAACAACAGGGATGTTCATTACAACAAGCACAAAACAACGAGGCGAAGAGAGTATGGCAATACTCCAGGAGCCGGTAATAGGAGCGTGGTACCTGAGCCAGACCGGCAAGCTCATGAAGGTGAGAATGCTCCTTTATTCAGGCCATCAAATTGCCCGCGTACTGATCGAGTACCTGGACGGTTCTACGCAGCATGTAGCTATCGATGCCTGGAATTTCCTCGATCTGAACGTCAAGGCAGCCACCACGGCGACCTGAACCGGGCCGGGTAGCCCGTGATTGCCCCCCGCTGGCAGGTTAACTTGCCAGTAAGAGTGCCCCACCCCTGAAATCCCCTTATCCCTTTTTCTGGCACTGTCAGCACAGCTTCAACAGATTAACTACAGGTTAACGAATTGTTTACGGGCACTGACAACCTTGTACAGGTAGCGCCTCGCCTCGGCGTAATGCAGCTTTTGGCGCAAATATGTGTACACATCCGCCGGGCTCATGCGGTTGATGATGCGGGCAGCCTGCTCACGGTTAGAGGAAAAAGCCCTGAGCACGTTGCCGGCGCCGGTATTGTAGGCGGCGATTGTGCAGTATTCACGTGAGACGGGGTCGTGAATCGCCTTGAGGTACTTGTTGCTGATAACACTGATGTAGCCGGTGCCCAGTTCGATATTGTTGGTGGCATTGAACAGGTAATCGCGGCCGGGGACGCGATCCCGGCCCTTGATATGCCGGTAGGCATCACGGCCACCGCTGCCTGGCACGAGTTGCATCAAGCCATAGGCCGGCGCACTGCTGACGGCGAACGGGTTAAAGTTGCTTTCGGTTTTGATCACGGCATAGACGAGGCTGCGGCTTACCCCGAAACGCGCGGCGTAATGCTCGACAAGATGGGCATAGCGTTGCGCGCGCAGGTTCTCATGGTTGTTCACCATGCGCAGCCGCACACTGCGTGCGGTTTTGCGTTCCCCATTGAGCTTGATAGAGCGCACCTGCAGCCGGTTGGCAAGCAGGTAATCTGCATAGCGTTCGGCACGTTGCGGACTGTCAATACTCTGACCGTGCTGGTTACGGACGAGCCCGTACAGGTAGGGAGTACCGGACAGTATGACCGTGTTCGCCGAGTACAGATCCACTGCGCGCGGGTCGCCGGGGGTCAGCAGGGTTGTGATAATCGCATTGCGCAGGCTGCTACGGGGTTGTTCAGTATCAACGGTTTCAACGCGGATATCGCCACTGTCAAAATTAATGATGGCCCGGCTGCGGTAGTTCTGCGTATATTTCACATAGCGATGCCGGCCGGGCAGGACCACTTCATCTTCACCCCATTCGCGTTGCACCTCGCCGCGCAGCAAACGGGTCAGGCGCTTGAGATCGCGGGCCAGTGCCAGCGGGTTGCTTTTGTAACCTTGCACGCGGTTGCGTACAAATTGTTCCGGGTCCTTGCTCAGGGCGACATTGACGATTTCACCGGTGCTGCAGGCGAGCAGAGTGGTGCAGGCAGTCCCCAGCAACAGGATTTTTGTGATATCGGTGCGTAGCATGTCAATTTGCAGCCGTGTGTCGACTGTCCTGCGTTTATTCTATCTGAACGATATAACAAATTAGAGCCTTTATTACGGTCGGGGTTCCCGGCACGGGCGGCAGGCGAGTAAAACTTCCATGGTGCTGTTTTATCTATATAATGCTGAAAAAACATATAAGCGATGAGGAGAACAACATGCAGTCTGCATATCAGTATGTGTAGCCTGCATGGCATTATCTATGGGTGGGGCGAGCCGACAGCGTCCGTTTCTGAAATGGGCGGGCAACAAGTACCGTATTATGGAACGTATCCTGCCGCGCCTGCCGCAGGGGCGGCGCCTGATCGAGCCATTTGCCGGTTCCTGCGCGGTGTTCCTGAGTACCTCGTATCGCCTGAATGTACTCAATGATGCGAACGCGGATCTGATCAACCTGTACACGGTACTGCAAGATGAGGGGCATGCCTTTATCGATGCCCTGCAGGGCTATTTCACACCACGTTATAACAACGAAACCACCTACTACCGCCTGCGCAAGCAATTCAATACAACGGACGATCCGTGGCTGAAGGCCGCGCTGTTTGTCTACCTGAACCGTCATGGTTACAACGGCCTGTGTCGTTACAATGCGGGTGGCGGCTTCAATGTACCGTTTGGCCGTTACAAGCGGCCGTACTATCCGGTCCGCGAATTGCGCGAGTTTCATGCGCGCAGCAAGCAGGCGCGGTTTACCAATGAATCGTTTCTTGATGCGATGAAAAAAGCGCGCCGTGGCGACGTTGTGTACTGCGACCCGCCCTATGTACCTCTGAGCCGCACCGCGAGTTTTACCGCCTACAGTGCAGGGGGCTTTGGTGAAGCCGAGCAGATCGTTCTGGCCGAACAGGCGATGCGCCTGGCCGCACGCGGCGTGACCGTAGTGATTTCGAACCACGATACGCCGTTTACCCGTGAGGTGTATCACACCGCGGACTGCGAACGATTCCCGGTGCGCCGCAGCATCAGTTGTAACGGGGCGCAGCGCGGTATGGCCGCCGAGATCCTGGCGCTGTTCCGCGCCTCGGCATAACTTTCCCGGTTGCCGGTTTTCATTGCCGGCCGGGCTTGCACTATACTGGCGCCGATTTTTACCATCCTGATAACCCGGACTGCTTCATGATTCACGCGATCTGTTTTGACCTGTTCCATACCCTGGTCGATGTCGGCCAGGCTCCCGGTATCCCGGGGCGCTATACGGCCGATATCCTCGGTCTGGATCGTGAAGCCTGGAATGCGGCGTGCTTCAGTGATGCACATGATATCTGCCGGCCAACCGATCACCGCGAGGTAGTGCGCAAGATGGCGCACAGCCTGAACCCGGCTATACCGGTTGACCTGATCCGGCAGGCCGCCGATGAACGCAAGGCGCGGTTTGATTACACGTTGCGGCATGTCGACCCGCAGGTCATCGAGGTGTTACGGGCTCTGCGCGACCGTGGCCTGAAGCTGGCCCTGGTGTCGAATGCCTCGACCGGCGAGGTCGACAGCTGGCCAGTCTCGCCGCTGGCCGCGTTGTTTGATGCGGCTGTGTTCAGTTGCAAATGTGGCCACGCCAAGCCCGATGCACTGATCTACGAGCACGCCTTGCAACAACTGGGCAGCGAAGCAGGCCGTACCCTGTTTGTCGGCGACGGTGGCAGCAATGAACACGCCGGTGCGGCGCAGGCCGGCCTGATCCCGGTTATGTTGACGCGGTTTATCCGCGAGCGTTACCCGGAACACAAACTGACCGAACGGGCCCGGCATGTGCAGGCCCGGATCCACGAGCTGGCAGAGCTGCATGAACTGCTGGATCGATTCAACGCAACCGAATGAGGAACCCCCGTGACTGCCGAACGCCCACCGTTTACCACTGCTATCCCGAAACAGCGTTACCGCTGGCGCGGCTATGAACTGGTCGTGCTCGGCGAGATCGAGAACAATGGCCCGGAGAAATACCGTTATATCCTCGCCGTGGTTGCCCCGGGGCAGCAACAGCCGGATATGTATTTCAGTGTTGAGCAGAGCCGTCGTGCCGAGCGTGATGAGGGCATGTGGAGCCTGTGGCGACACGACGAAGAGGGCAAACAGTTGCAGGCACGTGACGACGGCTTCGCGGACATCGAGATGCTGCTCGAGGTGGCCTGCAAGGTGATTGCCGATCGCTACCAGCTCGAAGGCAAGCCACTGCCAGTGTGACCGGCAGGGCCCGGAACTGACCTTCTGCGTCAGGTTCGTGACAACGAGACGGGCTCATGTCTTGTTTGTAACATTCTGATAAATAAAAAAATACAGTCTTTGGCACAGATCTTGTTCTCTTCACAGTGCGATCCGGTGATCTGTCCCGCTGCAAGGTATGGAGACTGTTATGGAACAAGAAAAACACGAAAAATACGAAACGCCCGGTGCCACGGTGATCCCGTTTCCCCGCAAAGATATGATGGCCACTTTGCCCAGCGCCAGCAGCGGCCAGGAAGAGGCCGGGATGCAATACCTGATCGGTCTCATGTACGAATACGGGCGGGGGGTGAAGCCGAACCTGGCCGAGGCGGTTGCCTGGTACCGGCGTGCGGCTACAGCCGGGCTGGCGCAGGCACAGAACAGTCTCGGGTTTTTGTATACGCTCGGCCAGGGTGTCGCACGCAACGATGAACAGGCCTGTAAATGGTTCTCACTGGCCGCAGAACAGGGCCATGCGGGAGCGCAATTGAATCTCGGCCTGCTGTACTGCTCCGGCCGGGGCGGGACCATGGATCAAGACAGCGGCGTGTACTGGTTTCATGAGGCGGCCAGGGCAGGCAGTCGCCAGGCACGGGAACTGCTCGCCCAGGCCTACGAGCAGGGCTGGTATGGCCTGTCGAAGAATGCCGAGCAGGCTGCCTACTGGTCAGATCTTGCCTCGTATGCCTGAGTGCCACGACCACGTGTGATGCTCGACAGGCTTGTACGGCCTGTGCTACTTTCCCCCGCCCTCGATCCCGGTATGACGCCGGGGCGTTTGTTTCAGTCCAGGTTTCCTTACACAATGAAGGGGTAAGGTAACAGCAGGGAGAATCTGCCATGCCGTATTTCGTTTTTCGTAAGACCGAGAAAAAGCTCGAGTTGCAAGGTCGCCATGACAGCTATCGTGATGCCAAACAGGAAGTGAAGGCCCTGC
>JASFME010000008.1:0-24888 GCA_050117725.1 Granulosicoccaceae bacterium
CCTTGATGCGATCATCGAGGAGCAGATTCGTGAAAGTGAGGCCGAGATCAAGGCGGAAGATGATGCCAAACCGGCCGCAGTAGCGGAGGCAGAGGCCGCGGTAGATGTATGGGTGCTGGGTGCATCTATTGGTGGACCACAGTCGGTCAAGCGTTTTCTGGCAGCGATTAAAGAGCCGTTGCCGGTCAGTTTTGTACTGGCGCAACATATCGGTGAGAATTTTGTCGGGCTGCTGGCCCGGCAACTCGACCACATCACGGCAATGAATGTAATGTCGGCTCAGGAAGGGCATTTATTGCGGCATAATGATGTGATCATTGCACCGGTAAATGAGCGCGTTGCGATTAACAAGCAGGGCGTTATTGAGTTAAGGCCTGTCAATTTCGAAAGTATTTACAGCCCGTCAATTGATGCGGTGATGACGGATATCTGCCTGCGCTACGGCACACATACCAGCACAATTATGTTCAGCGGTATGGGTAATGACGGTGTGCGTGGCTCACAGTTGGTCGCTGCACGGGGTGGCCATGTCTGGGCGCAGGATTCAGACAGTTGTGTCATCAGCAGTATGCCGGATTCATCACGGCGTGCGGGAATTGTCAGTTTTACAGGCACGCCAGAACAACTGGCCAGTCATGTTGTTGAGTATTTCAGGGAGCAAGGCTGAATATGAGTACTGTACAGGCAACAGTTGCAAGCCAGATGATTCCGCTTGAGGGTGAACATTTGTTGTTGCCCAATACAGCTATTGCCGAAATCATTGGCCATACCAAGGCAGAGCCGCTGCCGGATTCGCTGAAGAATACCCCGGACTGGCTGATAGGCATGCTGGCATGGCGCGGGGTCTCCATACCATTAGTGAGCCTGGAAACGCTTATGGGCGGCAAAATTGCCGAGCCGAGCCCGCGGGCCCGCATTGCCGTCATCAACGCGATTGGTGGCAAGGCCAAGAGCGCGTTTTTTGCCGTTGCGACACAGGGCATCCCGCGGCTGGTCAGTGTCAGCAAGGAACGCATCAATCCTGTCGATGATAACCAGCAGTCCGGTACGGGCGTGCATTGTCACGTGGTGATTGACGGCGAGACAGCGATGATCCCGAATATCGAGGAAATCGAGACGCAACTGGCCAGGGTTTTTAAAGCCAGCGGCAAATAAAGCCGGGTGTTCAAAACATCCTAGGCGTTCAAATCGCCTCGCAACAATTGTAAACAGGCCAGTGCAGTCAGCGCGGCGGTTTCGGTACGCAGGATGCGTGGCCCGAGACGACAGGCCGTATAGCCGGCACGCATCGCGTGTTGGCATTCTGCTTCAGTCAGGCCACCTTCGGGGCCAATCAATAAGCTCGTCGTTACGGCCTGCATCGTATCGCGCAACCCCCTGTCGCTGCCCGGGTGCAGCAGCAGGCGTTGTTCCGCATCATCGTTATCCAGCCATACTTCAAGTGAACAGGGCACAAGCAGTTCCGGCAGACGGTTGCGACCACTTTGTTCACAGGCGCTGCGTATCACGCCACGCCAGTGATGCAGACGGGAGTCGAGTCGCTCACCCTTCAGGTTTACCACAGTACGTTCGCAGAATACCGGGGCGATGCGTGTGACCCCCAGTTCGGTGGCCTTTTGCAGGGTGTAGTCCATACGCTCGCCACGCGAGATGCCCTGTACGAGGGTGATGTTCAGCGGCGATTCGATATCCACATCATGAAACTCGGCAATCTCGAGCACACCATTGCGTTTGTGTAATTCTGTGATGGTGCCGGTGTACTCACCGCCCTGACCGTTAAATACGGTTACTTGCATACCTGGTTTCAGGCGCAGGACCCGGGAGACGTAGTTCAATACTTCATCTTCCAGCATCACGCGCTGGCCGGTTGCCAGTGGGCTGTCGAGATAGAGGCGGGAAATACGCATAAAAATTGCTGATGGCTGAATGATAATTGATGATTATTTACCATCGATTAGCAATCGGCAATCAATAACTTACAAAAATAAAATCATTAATTAACTGTTCAGGCAGCGGCGTATGATCGTTGGTGATGTATTTTCATTCATCAATCCGCAATCATAAATCTGCAATTTCACTTAGAGTCCCAGTTCTTTGCATAGCCGCACCGTCGGTTCAGCACGGTTCATACTGTAGAAATGCAGGCCCGGCGCACCGGCATCGAGCAACTGTTCGCACAATTGCAGGGTGACGTCGAAGCCAAAGTCACGAATCGCATCGAGATCATCGCCATAACCTTCCAGCCGTGTTGTGATCCAGCGCGGGATCTCTGCGCCGCAGCCTGCCGAGAAACGGGCAAGCTGTTTGTAATTGGTGATAGGCATGATGCCGGGCACGATCGGGATCGCCACCCCGAGTCGCCCGCAATCCTCGACGAAACGTACCCAGGCGTCGGCATTAAAGAAGTACTGCGTGATGGCGGAACTGGCGCCCGCTTCGACCTTGCCGACAAAGTGCAGAAGATCCTCCTGCATGCTGCCGGCTTGCGGATGCATCTCCGGGTACGCGGCGACTTCTATGTGAAAGTGTCCTCCGGTTTCACCGCGAATGAACTCGACGAGTTCGTTGGCATAGCGAAACTCTCCGGGATCACTCATGCCTTCAGGCAAGTCACCGCGCAGGGCAACAAGCCGTGATATACCGGCATCCATGTACTGCTGGAGTAGCCCGGCAATTTTAGATTTTGTCGAACCAATGCAGGTAATGTGCGGTACGGCCGGGATACCGTGTTGCATGATTTGCTGCACGGTATCGAAGGTCCCTTCCTGCGTCGTCGCGCCAGCACCATAGGTGCAGGAGATGTATTCCGGGTTGATCGATTTCAGCGCGGCGAGCGTGTCTTCAAGATTATCCCGACCCTTATCGGTCTTTGGTGGGAAAAACTCGGCGCTGAAGGAGGCTTTTTCTGTAGTATTCATTTGTGCCTGACAGGTAAGGCGTGAGGTGTGAGGCATAAGGTGAGGAGTGAACTCCTCACGCCTTACGCCTCACTCCTGACGAATTAGTAACGGTAGTGGTCCGGTTTGTATGGCCCTTCGACCGGTACACCGATGTAGTCAGCCTGTTCTTGCGTGAGCGGGGTCAGGTTGACACCGATCTTTTCCAGGTGCAGTCGCGCCACCTTTTCATCAAGGATCTTTGGCAACACGTAGACTTCGTTTTTGTAGTCCCCGGCATTATTGAAGAATTCGATTTGCGCCATGACCTGGTTGGTAAACGAGGCTGACATGACAAAGCTCGGGTGGCCGGTGGCACAACCCAGGTTCACCAGGCGACCCCTGGCCAACACGATGATCTTCTTGCCGTCGGGGAAGATGACGTGGTCAACCTGTGGCTTGATCTCTTCCCACTCGTATTTTTCCAGTGAGGCGATATTGATCTCGGAGTCGAAGTGGCCGATGTTGCAGACAATGGCCTCGTTCTTCATCGCCACCATGTGGTCATGGTCGATGACGTTAACATTACCCGTGGTCGTGACAAAGATATCGCCGTGCTTGCAGGCGTCATCTATGTTCACGACGCGGTAGCCTTCCATCGCGGCCTGCAGGGCACAGATCGGGTCGATTTCCGTGACCCACACGGTGGCGCCCATGCCGCGGAAGGCCTGCGCGCAACCCTTGCCGACATCGCCATAACCGAGCACGACGCAGATCTTGCCGGCGACCATGACATCGGTGGCACGTTTGATGCCGTCGATAAGGGACTCGCGGCAACCATACAGGTTGTCGAACTTTGACTTGGTGACCGAGTCATTAACGTTCATTGCCGGGAACAGCAACTTGCCTTCTTCCATCATCTGGTAGAGGCGGTGTACACCGGTAGTGGTTTCTTCGGTGACGCCACGGATGCTCCCGGCAATCGCCTGCCATTTGCCCGGGTTGGATTCGAGATTGCGGCGCAACACGTCAAGGATGGCAACGTATTCCTCGTTGTCGCCCGGTTTGGCATCGGGTACGGCGCCGGCCTTTTCAAATTCGACACCCTTGTGGACGAGCAGGGTGGCATCGCCACCATCATCGAGGATCATGTTCGGCAGTTTGCCGCCCGGCCAGTTCAGGGCCTGCTCGGTGCACCACCAGTATTCCTCGACGGTCTCACCCTTCCAGGCATACACCGGGATCCCCTGCGCGGCAATCGCGGCCGCGGCGTGATCCTGGGTCGAGAAGATATTGCAGGACACCCAGCGTACCTCGGCACCGAGTGCTACCAGTGTCTCGATCAGTACGGCGGTCTGGATGGTCATGTGCAGGCTGCCCATGATACGGGCGCCCTTCAGTGGTTGCTCGTCCTGGTATTCTTCGCGAAGCGCCATCAGGCCCGGCATTTCCACCTCGGCAATGGCAATCTCCTTGCGACCCCAGTCGGCAAGCGTAATATCGGCAACCTTGTAATCGGTAAAATCAGCACTCATCACTCATTCTCCTGTTCCAGCTAGTGAATGAGCGCCGTTGTTTCCGGTTAGGAAGTTGTCGCCTGAGCCTGACCCCGTACTATGCGGGGCTGCAGCGCCCCTCAGCGCGACAAGATGTATATTGTAAACATAAAACCGGGCAATCGTGAAAACTGCATGAAGAATTTTTACCATTCTCTGTGCAGTCCCACGCATGCCCGGGCGATCTTCGGCTTACAGGCCTGCCTCGTCTCGCAGGATATCGGCCTTGTCGGTGCGCTCCCACGGCAAATCGAGATCCTCGCGACCAAAGTGGCCATAGGCGGCAGTCAGGCCGTAAATCGGTTGCAGGAGGTCGAGCATGGTGACGATGCCGCGCGGTCTCAGGTCGAAGTGCTCCCTGACCAGGTTGATAATGCGTGCCTCGCTGATCTTGCCGGTACCGAAGGTGTCGATGCGTACCGAGGTCGGTTCGGCGACGCCAATTGCGTATGACACCTGGATTTCACAGCGATCAGCGAGTCCGGCTGCGACGATGTTTTTCGCCACGTAGCGGGTCGCGTAGGCGGCGGAGCGGTCGACCTTGCTCGGGTCTTTGCCGGAGAAGGCGCCACCACCGTGGCGGGCCATGCCACCATAGGTATCGACGATGATCTTGCGGCCGGTCAGGCCACAGTCACCCACGGGGCCACCAATCACGAAGCGGCCGGTCGGGTTGATATGGTACCTGGTATCGGCATGCAGCCATTCGCCCGGCAGGACGGGCTTGATAATCTCTTCCATGATCGCTTCTTGCAGGCCGGCCTGGCTGACATCATCGCTATGCTGGGTAGACAGCACGACCGCATCGATCGCGACCGGCTGGTCGTTCTCGTAACGGAAGGTCACCTGGCTTTTTGCGTCCGGGCGCAGCCAGGGCAGGGCACCACTTTTGCGTACTTCAGACTGACGACGTACCAGGCGGTGGGCATAGGCAATCGGAGCCGGCATGAGTACATCCGTTTCATTCGAGGCATAACCGAACATCATGCCCTGGTCGCCGGCACCCTGTTCGCGATCGTCGCTTTCATCGACGCCCATGGCGATGTCGGCAGACTGCTTGTCGATCGACGTCACGACCGCGCAGGATTCCGCGTCAAAGCCCATCTCGGAACTGTTATAGCCGATGCGTTTAACAACGCCACGGGCTATGTCGCTCATGTCAACGACAGCATTGGTCGTGATTTCACCGGCGATCATGACCATGCCGGTTGTCACGAGGGTTTCGCAGGCCACGCGAGATGCCGGGTCCTGCGCGAGCAAGGCATCAAGCACAGCGTCGGAAATCTGATCGGCAACTTTATCCGGATGGCCTTCTGAAACTGATTCGGAGGTGAAAAGACGTTCGCTCATTGTTGTAAATTCCTCGTAAAAAAACCCGCTTTAGCTGGACTAAAGCGGGTTTGGGAATCTCTGTCTGTTCCTCGCTTTAGCCGCATTTATTAAGCGCCCGCAATCTGAATTCAAATCGGCGCTGTTGGACAGTGATTATAAATGGCTTGCCGTATAAGTCAAAGCCGTTAATAGTTTTATCATGGCCTTGTTCGTCCGGGCAAAAGAAAGGGCGCTGCAAAGCAGCGCCCCGGTTCGTGGAGGCAAACCACGTGGAGTAGCTGAATCAGTAGCCCCAGGTTCCTTCCAGGAGCTTTGCATAGCCGTTATAGGTTTTCGCTGAAGTGGCCTCGAATGACGGGAAGTTGATGGCTTCCAGCATCTTTTGCCCGGCAGGGGTGTTGCTGGCATTCACCAGTGCGTTGCGTATGGCGTTTTGTACGTCGGCCGGTACACGTGGCGATGCCGAGATCGCCGTGTGTGGAACCTGAGCGGTCGTTGTAATCGTAATAAGCTGTGGATAGGCGCCCACCAGCGGTGTCGGCACCATGGCGCCGACGGCCTTGCCCTCGAGTACCTTGTTGATTGAATCAATCGAGTTGTTGACTTCAACGATGGCCGGCTGGCGCAAAGGGTTCGGGAACATCTCCTCGACGCGTAGCATACCGAGGCTCGGCGAGCCAATAGTCGCAATGGATTTGCCTATCATTTCCGAGGCATCAAGCACATCGGCATTTTCACCGGTCACCAGTGTGTAGGATACGACTTCGGCGCGTTTTGCCAGCACCTTGTAGTCCATACGTTGTAATCGGTAATCGGTAAGGTGCGCCGCATCAAGAATGATGTCGTACTTGTTGCCCTTCTTCATCGTTTCCCAGTAGGTCAGGAAGTTGATGGCCGTGATGAGTTTGATGTCGTGTCCTGTTTGCTGCGACAGGTACTGGGTCAGCGGTTCAAAGGCTTTCCTGGTCTGATCCGGTGGCAGGATCGGTTGGACGACAAAGTTATAGGTTGCGGCTTGTGCGCCGAGAGACGCAAGTGCCAGCCAGAGTCCCAATATCATGGCACGCATATTAAACTAACCTCTTGAAAATAATAATATTATATTTGTAATAAAGAGACCTGCCCGCAATGACTGGCAGTGCACTCCAATCCTCCACATAGTACAAAAGTGTAGTCAGCGATCTGCGGGTTTGGCAAGGTAAAATCAGGTGTTTGGCCAACTTTATTTAAGTAAGCCGCCGGAAAAGCAGCAATATGTCCTGAAATCAGGGTAAAATCACGCGCCGCATCATTACAAATATTTATAGCGGCATTCATGATTTGCTGTAACTTGTTGTTTTTATAGCAGATTGTCACTATGGCGAGGCAGCAAGCGCGTGAATGGAGTTGCCGAGAGGCGGCGGGTAAGGGACAATACCGCCACTTTTATCCGCGGCATAAGGCCAGCCGCAGGTTGGCATAGCGGAAACACGCAGGTTTGCCGAGGTACACCCTACGGAATATGGAATGTCTGGTCGCCGATTGTCCGGCGCCCGGGGTGTGGTGTTCTTTCGTTTTGCTGGCCGGTACAGAATTTTCGATATACACGGGTTACCCCGTTACGGGTGCTCAAGGATTTACAAACTAAAAAGGGGCATTGCCATGTCTAATCCAAGTCGTCGCGATCTCGCCAATGCAGTTCGTGCACTCAGTATGGACGCTGTCCAGAAGGCCAAATCAGGTCACCCGGGTGCACCGATGGGTATGGCCGATATCGCCGAAGTGCTGTGGAACGATTTCATGCGGCACAACCCGGCCAATCCAGGGTGGTCGGATCGCGATCGTTTCGTCCTTTCCAATGGTCACGGTTCGATGCTGATCTATTCACTGTTGCACCTGACCGGTTACGAGCTGGGGATGGACGACCTGAAGAACTTCCGTCAGCTGCACTCGAAGACGCCGGGGCACCCGGAGTACGGATATGCACCGGGCGTGGAAACGACCACGGGTCCGCTTGGCCAGGGCATTACCAACGGTGTCGGCATGGCGATTGCGGAACGCGCACTGGCGGCTGAATTCAACCGCCCGGGCCATGACATCGTCAACCACAACACCTATGTATTCATGGGTGACGGCTGCCTCATGGAAGGTATCTCGCACGAGGCCTGTTCACTGGCCGGCGTACTCGGGCTGGGCAACCTGATCGCGTTTTGGGATGACAATGGCATCTCTATCGATGGTCACGTGGAAGGCTGGTTTACTGACGATACGCCGAAGCGTTTCGAAGCCTATGGCTGGCACGTGATCCGTGATGTCGATGGTCACGATCCGGAAGCGATCAAGAATGCCATCGAGCAGGCCAGGGCCATGACCGACGAGCCGACCCTGATCTGCTGCAAGACCACCATCGGTTTTGGTTCACCGAACAAGGCCGGCAGCCACGCCTGCCACGGTGCGCCGCTGGGCCAGGAAGAAATCAACCTGACCAAGGCCGCGCTGGGCTGGGATCATGAGGCCTTCGAAGTGCCTGCCGATATTTACCACGGCTGGGATGCGAAGGAAGCCGGCGCTGCGGCAGAGAAGGCCTGGAACGACAAATTTGCGGCCTACAAGGCCGAGTTCCCGGAACTGGCCGCCGAGTATGAGCGTCGCATGGCCGGTGAACTGCCGGCTGACTGGGCAGCGAAATCCGCCGAGTTTATCGCCAGTGTCAATGACAAGGCGGAAGGGCCGGCGACACGCAAGGCCTCTCTGGATTCAATTGAAGCCTACTCACCGCTCGTACCGGAGCTGTTCGGTGGCTCGGCTGACCTGGGTTGCTCGAACCTGACCGAATGGTCCGGTTACAAGCCGATGCGCAAGGACAAACCGCTGAGTAACTACATCAACTATGGTGTGCGTGAATTCGGCATGTCGGCAATCATGAACGGCATCGCCCTGCACGGCGGCCTGGTGCCGTTCGGCGCAACCTTCCTCATGTTCTCTGAATATGCGCGTAATGCACTGCGCATGGCGGCGCTCATGAAGATCCAGAGCATCTTCGTCTTTACGCATGATTCAATCGGTCTCGGTGAAGATGGTCCGACCCACCAGCCGATTGAGCAGATCCCGACACTGCGCATGATCCCGAACATGGCCGTATGGCGTCCATGTGATGCAGTTGAGTCAGCCGTATGCTGGCAACAGGCGATTGAGCGTCAGGATGGTCCTTCAACCCTGATCTTCTCGCGCCAGGGGCTGCCGCACCAGACACGTAGCGCGGAGCAGATCGAAGCGATCAAGAAGGGTGGTTACGTGCTCAAGGATTGTGACGGTACCCCGGATGCCATCATCATCGCGACCGGTTCTGAAGTTGCCCTGGCAATGGGGGCAGCAGAGGCAATGAGCGGCAAGAAGATCCGTGTCGTCTCCATGCCTTCGACTGACGCCTTTGAGGCGCAGGACGATGCCTACCGTGAATCAGTACTGCCGGCGGCCGTTACCGCACGTGTTGCCGTGGAAGCGGCGGTCACTGATGGCTGGTACAAGTACGTCGGCATGAACGGCAAGGTGGTGGGTATTAACCGTTTCGGTGAATCTGCCCCGGCCGATCAGCTGTTCGAAGAATTTGGCTTCACCGTGGATAACGTTGTGAAGGCCGTTGAATCAGTTTTGTAATTCAAGTTTGAAACCTTAAGTAAGGGAGATAGACAAAATGGCTATTAAAGTCGGTATTAATGGTTTTGGCCGCATCGGTCGTATGGCGTTCCGTGCCATCGCAAAAGATTTCGCTGATGACATCGAAGTTGTGGGTATCAACGACCTGCTGGACGCGGATTACCTGGCCTACATGCTGAAGTATGATTCGGTACACGGTCGTTTCGACGGTGATGTTGCGGTTGACGGCAACAACCTCGTGGTTAACGGCAAGACCATCCGCCTGACTGCCGAGCGTGATCCGGCCAACCTGAAGTGGAGCGACATCAACGCCGATCTCGTTATCGAATGTACCGGTTTCTTCCTCACCGAAGAAACCTGCCAGAAGCACATCGATGCCGGCGCGAAGAAGGTTGTCATGTCTGCGCCTTCAAAAGACGGTACGCCGATGTTCGTGCACGGCGTTAACCACGACACCTATGCCGGCCAGAGCATCGTTTCTGCCGCTTCCTGTACCACCAACTGCCTGGCACCGGTCGCCAAGGTCCTGAACGACAAGTGGGGCATCAAGCGCGGCCTGATGACAACTGTGCACGCTGCTACAGCCACGCAGAAGACGGTTGACGGTCCTTCCATGAAGGATTGGCGCGGTGGTCGCGGTATCCTGGAAAACATCATCCCGTCATCAACCGGTGCGGCCAAGGCCGTAGGCGTGGTACTGCCGGAACTGAACGGCAAGCTGACAGGCATGGCTTTCCGTGTGCCGACTTCAGACGTGTCTGTTGTTGACCTGACCGTTGAGCTGGAAAAAGACGCTTCATACGAAGATATCTGCGCAGCGATGAAGGCCGCATCAGAGTCCGGTCCGATGAGCGAAACCCTTGGCTACACCGACGAGAAGGTGGTTTCTACCGACTTCCGCGGCTGTGGCAACTCATCGATCTTTGATGCCGAAGCCGGTATTGCCCTGGACGGCACGTTCGTCAAGCTGGTTTCCTGGTATGACAACGAGTACGGCTATACCTGCAACATGCTTCGCTTTGTCAAGCACGTGGCCGCCAACTAAGTAGTTAAGTATGCCGCCCGGTAAAATACCGGGCGGTGTTACTTTCAAATGAAAAGATCTATCAACGCAGAGACGCCAAGACGCAAAGGACCGCGGAGTGTGTTTGTATTGATGGAAGGAAGTTACGGGAAATACTAAACGCAAGAGTGCAATCCATTTTCAGAAAACTTTGCGTTCTCAGCGTCTTTGCGCCTTTGCGTTTAATATTTTTAATATTTTAGTCTTTAGGAGTTTGCACATGTCTTTCATCAAGCTGACTGATCTCGACCTGGCCGGCAAGCGCGTACTGATCCGTGCCGATCTGAACGTCCCGGTCAAGGGTGGCAAGGTAACCTCGGATGCGCGTATTACCGCGTCAATGCCGACGATTGAGCACTGCATGAAGGCCGGAGCAGCAGTCATGGTCATGTCGCACCGTGGTCGCCCGGAAGAAGGCAAGGCCGACGAGGAAAACTCCATGCAGCCGATCGCTGCTGATATGTCCGCCAAGCTGGGTAAAGAGGTTCGCCTGGTCAAGGACTACCTCGACAATGCCCCTGACGTTGCAGCCGGCGAATGTGTCTTGTTGGAAAACGTACGGTTCAATGCAGGCGAGAAGAAAGACGACGAAGCGTTGGCGAAGAAGTACGCCGCACTGTGTGACGTGTTTGTCATGGATGCCTTCGGTACGGCACACCGCGCCCAGGCTTCCACGCATGGCGTTGGCAAATTCGCACCGACTGCCTGTGCCGGCCTGTTGCTCGCCGATGAACTGGATAACCTGGCCAAGGCCCTGGCCAATCCGGCCCGCCCGATGGTGGCAATTGTCGGTGGTTCCAAGGTGTCTACCAAGCTGACCGTGCTCGAAGCGCTGTCGGAAAAGGTTGACCAGCTCGTGGTCGGCGGTGGTATCGCCAATACCTTCCTCAAGGCCATGGGGCATAATGTCGGCAAGTCACTCTGCGAAGATGATCTCGTCGATACGGCGAAGGCGCTCATAGAAAAAATGCAGGCGCGTGGTGCAAACATTCCGATCGCTGTAGACGTTGTGGTGGGCAAGAACTTCGCCGAAGACGAACCGGCAGTACTGAAAAACGCCGATGAAGTGGCAGATGACGAAATGATCTTCGACATTGGACCGAAGTCAGCGCAGGAACTGGCCGATATCATCAGCAAGGCCGGCACAATTGTCTGGAACGGCCCGGTCGGCGTATTCGAATTCGACCAGTTCGGCGAAGGCACAAAGACTGTGTCGATGGCGATTGCCAACGCCGATGGCTTCAGCCTGGCCGGCGGTGGCGACACCATTGCGGCGATCCAGAAATACGATATCTATGACAAGGTATCCTATATCTCAACAGCCGGTGGCGCGTTCCTGGAGTACCTGGAAGGCAAGACCCTGCCGGCTGTGGCCATGCTCGAAGAGCGCGCCAAATAACAGACAAGACCCGGGCGGTATCGTCGCAAGCTGTCATACAGGAACGGTCATGCCGTGTTACAGTATCCGACCTTGCTAGCTACCGCCTGAGACTTGAGAACATATATATGATGCGAAGAACCAAAATCGTTGCCACGCTCGGCCCGCGATCTGACGATGCCAAGGTGCTCGACAAGATGATCGCGGCCGGTATGGACGTGGCACGCCTGAATTTTTCCCATGACAGTGGCGAGGTGCATAAACACCGCGCCGAAACCGCGCGGAATCGGGCCCGTGCGCATGGTCGCCAGATTGGTGTTGTTGCCGATCTGCAGGGGCCGAAGATCCGTGTGGACCGTTTCACGGATGGCAAGGTCATGCTGGAAGAAGGGGCAAGCTTTATCCTCGATGCGGCACATGATCCAGCTGCCGGCAACCTGGAGCGCGTCGGGATTGCCTACAAGGAATTGCCGAATGACGTCCACCGTGGCGATACACTGTTGCTCAACGACGGCCGCGTTGTCTTGTGGGTCGAGGAAGTTGTAGGCACTGAAATTCGTACCCGTGTGACTGTTGGTGGTGAGCTGTCCGACAAGAAGGGCATCAACCGCCAGGGCGGAGGGCTTTCAGCGCCTGCCTTGACCGACAAGGATCGCGAAGACATCAAGGCAGCTGCCGCACTCAAGGCAGATTACCTCGCCGTATCTTTTGTACGTACAGCCGAGGATGTGCATGAAGCACGCCGTCTCCTGCAAAAGGCGGGGGGCAAGGGCGGTATTATCGCCAAGGTTGAGCGCGCCGAGGCCCTGGACAACCTCGAAGAGATTATCGAGGCCTCGGATGCGATCATGGTCGCACGTGGCGATCTCGGCGTGGAAATCGGTGACGAGGCCCTGCCGCCGGTACAGAAAGAAATGATTACGATGTCGCGGGACATGAACCGTGTCGTGATCACGGCGACACAGATGATGGAGTCGATGATCGAACATCCGATCCCGACCCGTGCCGAAGTCTTCGATGTGGCCAATGCCGTTCTTGATGGTACCGATGCCGTGATGCTGTCGGCCGAAACGGCAATGGGCAAGTACCCGGACAAGGCCATCGCGGCCATGGACCGTATCTGCCGCGGCGCGGAGAAACAGCGCAAGGTCACGCACTCGGATCACCGCATCAATACGCGGTTTGAACTCATCGACGAGGCCATTGCCATGGCGACAATGTATACCGCCAACCACCTCGGGGTGAAGGCGATTGCCGCGCTCACCGAATCCGGTTCGACCCCGCTGTGGATGTCACGTATCAGTTCGGGTATCCCGATTTACGCGTTGACCAAGCATGTTGCAACGCGCCGCAAGGTGACGCTGTACCGCGGTGTCTACCCGGTCAGCTTCGAGACCGAGACCACGGATCATGCCGAGGTCAACAAGGAAGCGATTGATGAACTTGTGCGTCGTGGTGCAGTGCGCGATGGCGATCTGGTAATCATCACCAAGGGCGATCTTCTCGGTGTCCTGGGTGGCACCAATGCCATGAAGATTGTGCGTGTTGGTGATTTGGAGGTGCCGCAGGCTAACGAGTAGAATGGCGGCATCTATTAAAATTTATTCTTTCAGGCATTAACTAACGACAATATCAGGAGGTCGACATGGCCCTCATTTCAATGCGTCAACTGCTGGATTATGCTGCCGAAAACGATTTCGGTATGCCGGCATTCAACGTTAACAATATGGAACAGGTTCACGCCATTATGCAGGCGGCGGATGAAACCAACAGCCCGGTTATCATGCAGGGTTCGGCAGGTGCACGTTCTTATGCAGGTGAGCCGTTCCTGCGTCACCTGATCACGGCGGCAACAGAAATGTACCCGCACATTCCGATTGTTATGCACCAGGATCACGGTTCAGAACCGGCGGTATGTCTGCGTTCCATCCAGTCCGGTTTCACCTCGGTCATGATGGACGGTTCCCTCATGTCTGACATGAAGACACCTGCATCCTATGAATACAACGTTGACGTAACTCGCGAAGTGGTCAAGATGGCCCACGCCGGCGGTGTTTCCGTTGAAGGCGAACTGGGTTGCCTGGGTTCACTGGAAACCGGCATGGCCGCTGAGGAAGACGGCTCTGGCGCTGAAGGCAAGCTCGATATGGATCAGCTGCTGACCGGTGTTGAGGAAGCCGCTGACTTCGTCAAGGCCACCGGTGTTGATGCCCTGGCAATTGCCATCGGTACCTCGCACGGTGCCTACAAGTTCACCCAGGAGCCGACTGGCGAAATCCTGCGTATCGACCGCATCAAGGAAATTCACGCCCGCATCCCGGACACGCACCTGGTCATGCACGGTTCCTCTTCTGTGCCGCAGGACTGGTTGAAGATCATCAACGATTACGGTGGTGACATGGGCCAGACCTATGGTGTGCCGGTTGAGGAAATCCAGGAAGGTATCAAGAACGGCGTGCGCAAGGTCAACATCGATACCGACCTGCGCATGGCCTCTACCGGTGCGGTTCGCAGGCATCTTGAAGAGAACAAATCGAACTTTGACCCGCGTAAATTCCTCAAGGCCTCTACCGCAGGCATGAAGGAAATCTGCAAGGCGCGTTACGAAGCCTTCGGCTGTGCCGGGCATGCTTCGAAGATCAAGCCGGTCAGCCTCGAAGTCATGTTCCAGCGCTACGCGGCTGGTGAACTGGACCCGAAGGTGAAATAAACCTTCCAGTTCGGCTATCCCTGAAAGGGCGCACCTCGGTGCGCCCTTTTTTGTTGTGTCAGGATGCTGCCCTGGGGCAGCATCATAAATTCCATATCTTGTTCGGTATTTCTGGCTTTTTTCGCTGGAATATTGGAGTCTTGTAAAGAGTATGGTTTGACTTTGCACTGAAGTCAGAGATTTGTCACCTTTTGCCTGCATGGGTATGGCATGACCTTCAATAAACACAAAATCCTGCAATGGACCGGCGTGAGTATGGCCGCTCTGGTTTTATTGTTCGCGATTGTGATTGCCTTGTTGCCGTTAATGATGCGCTACGGTTTTGAATCCTGGGCCGAAGACCGTGGCCTGTCAGGCAGTATTACAGAAGTCGAAATTTCCCTGACCGATGGCCAGCTACGGCTGACGGACATCAAGTTGCTGGATGGCCAGAACAAGGGCATGCAGGTCGGCGAGGCCTTTGTCCAGGTGCACCTGCGTGATTTGTGGCACAGGCGTGTCACTATCGAAGACGTGCAGATCACATCGCTCAGTATCGATGCGAAGCGGACAGCGGCCGGTGAACTGACCATCGCCGGCGTAAAGCAGCAGGCAGAGGCGCAACCGGAAGAAGCAGAGACGGGCAAGAACGCAGAACCCTGGCAGGTCACGCTGGCCCCCACCCGGGTGACGGCCGTACGTTTCTGCATGGACTCGGAAGAAACCACAGCACGTGCCGCCTATGCCACCTGTGCCAACCTGCAAAGCCTGGCCTGGCAGGGCAGCGTACAGCTGATCACAGGCACCGCCACGACAGCAGCCGCGTTGAGTATCAATGGCAACTTACAACTGGCCGGTGTCACTGTTGACGATATACTACGTGCCCGGCGCATGCTGGAAATCACTGATTTGAGTCTGTCTGGCAGCGCGACGACCGCACCGGCCTTGAGCTTCAATGGCGATCTGCAACTGACGGGTGCCAGCGTTGACGATACCGTACGTGCGAGGCGCATCCTGCAGGTCAGTGAGCTGAGCCTGTCCGGTATTGCCCTGAACGGTACGAATGACGTCAGTATCACGCAGATTGCCGGCAGTGGCTTCAAGTCATTGCAGCGTAGCACAGAAGCTGCGGATGACTACCTGCTTGCCTGGCAGCAGCTTGGCATGTCAGATGTGCTAGTCCGTGAAGGTAATATTCAACTGGCCGAGGTCGCGCTCGAAGGCCTGGCCGCGAACCTGCAGCGTGACAGGCAGGGTGCTCTCGAGTTGCAACAGTATCTGTCTGCCTACCAGCCAGAATTGCGGTCTGCGGACAGGCCTGACGCCGCAGCGGATTCTGGCAAACGGTCTACAGTCATGATTGGCCGGATTTCATTGGCCGGTGATAACCGGTTGCAGATTGTAGATGAGGCGGTATCACCCGTTTTTAAACAGACGGTCAGTAATATTGTCCTGACCACCGGAGCAATTGACAGCAACTCGCCGGCACAGCCAACCGATTTTGTGCTGGGCATGCAGGTGGGCGAGTTTGGCAAGCTGGATATGAGCGGCGCGGTCACGTTATTCGCGCCGCGCCCGACGCTGAATGCGAAGGGCAAAATCCTGGCGCTGAACATCGCTGATATGTCGGCGTATGCGCGCGAATTCCTGCAGTACAAGATCAAGAGCGGACAACTCGATGCCGACCTGGACATCAGGATCGACCAGGGGCAACTCGACAGCAAAACAAAGCTGACCCTGCACAAGTTCTATGTCGAGCCGCTCAAGGCAGAAGAAAAGGACCCGTACAAGGAAGATCTTGGTGTGCCACTGACGACCGCGTTGTCGCTGCTGCGCGAAAAGGATGATCGCATCGCGATCACCTTGCCGGTCACTGGTGATATTACTGCACCAGACTTTGCGCTCAATGATGTCATTAACAAGGTCATGGCAAAGGCGATCAGGACCACGGTGCTGACCTATTACTCGCCGTTTGGTCTGATCAGCCTGGCCAGGGGCGCCATCAACCTGGCAACCGCGCTACGCTTCGAGCCGGTTGTATTTGCGCCGAACTCGACGCAGCTCGATGCCCGGGGAATGGAACAATTACAGACCATGAGCAAGATGCTGAACGAGCGGCCCGGCATCCACCTTGTGCTGTGCGGGCATGCCACGCTGGCGGATCAATTGGTGATGTTCCCGCCCGAACCCCAAAACCAGCAGGAAAACGGTGACGAGGCAGAACGCCCGGCCATGACGCAGAAACCGGCGCTCCTGACCGGGCAGCAAAAAGAGGCACTGGTGAGCCTGGCGACGCAACGCGGCGAGGCCGTGAAACGGCACCTCGTCAACGAGCGGGGCATCGGTGCCGAACGCTTGATCCAGTGCAACCCCGAATACGTGGAAAATGATCAGCGGGCGCCGCGTGTCAATATCTCCATCTGAGGCAAAACGCGCTGTTTTTGTCCTTTGGCCCCGGCTGGCGGCTTGTTGGCCGGTGGATTTCCCGGTATCTTCGGAATGGTCTGTTTTATGACAAAAATAGAACAACTATTCAGACGAGAGTAGCCCGGCCCATGCTGGATCCGCCTGCGGGTTGGAGTCATGGAGCCGGTGAAGGGGATAGCCCAATGGAATTTTTACAGGCTGCAATGCAATACTTCACCGAGCACCCGCTGGCGGCCTTTGTATTGTCGATGGTGTTCATGATGCCCTGCTTCCTGCCGCATTTTAACAGCCGGCAGAAACTCGTGCTGTGTACGAGTACGCTGGTATGGCTGCTGTACGGCTTCTGGGAGGTCTATATGAGCCAGGTCCAGGCGGCGTCTGCGGTGCCGCTCGGCCGCACTGATCTCGGCCTGATTGCCCCGTTCGTGTTGTTTTTCGCCGTGATTGGTGTGATCACCATCATCAAGGGCTTTGTCAGGCCTTCCACGGAGTGTGAGGTCTCGTTCAACGAGAAATAGACGGGGTTGTGTGGCCTTGAGCCAGGAATAACAAAGGGCGCCGCTTCGGCGCCCTTTCCGGTTTTTTTCCGTGGCGAGACGCTAGTCGAGCGGCTTGCCGGTCAGCCGCTCACAGGCCTCGCGGTATTTCTCGGTGGTTTTCGCCACGATATCGGCCGGGATCTCCGGGCCGGGCGCCTTTTTGTCCCAGTCGATGCTTTCCAGCCAGTCACGGATATATTGCTTGTCGTAGCTCTCCGGGCTGCTACCGGGCTGATAGCTGTCCTTCGGCCAGAAACGCGAGGAATCCGGCGTCACGGCCTCGTCGATCAGCACCAGCGTGCCGTCCTCGTCGAGACCGAACTCGAACTTCGTGTCGGCAATGATGATGCCGCGTTCCACCGCATAGTCGCGGGCAGTGGAATACAGTTTCAGACTGACATCACGGACCTGCTCGGCCAGTTCGCGGCCGAGCAGCCTGACGGTGGCGTCGAAGTCGATATTTTCGTCATGTTCGCCGACCTCGGCCTTTGTCGATGGCGTATAGATGGCCTGCTCCAGCTTGTCGGCCATTTGCAGCCCCTCGGGCAGCGAGATGCCGCATACGCCGCCGGTTTTCTGGTAATCCTTCCAGCCCGAGCCGATGAGATAACCGCGCACAATCGCCTCAACGGGCAGAGGCTTGAGTTTGCGCACGACAGTGGCCTGACCCTCGACAGTTGCCCGTTCAGCGGCATCCGGCAGAACCTCGGCCAGGCTCAGGCTGCTCAGGTGATTCGGCACGATGTCGGACAGGTAATCGAACCAGAAATTCGACACGGTGGTCAGGACCCGGCCCTTGTCCGGAATCGGGGTCGGCAGCACCACGTCAAAGGCCGACAGGCGATCGGTGGTCACGATCAGCATATGCTCGTCGTCGATGTCATAAATATCACGTACCTTGCCCCGGTTGCGCAGGGTCAGGCTGGTGAGGCTGGATTCGAACAATGGCTCGCGCATGGGTCTACCTGTTTGTTGTCAATGCGAAAGGGCGTCATTTTGCCGTGTCAGGCGGGTACAGGCAAATCTGTATATTAGCAGGCACTTATTTTTCAATATATGCGTATGGTGCTAATGTTATTAACGCGGCAGGGTGCGAGGGATGAGGCCACAGTGGTGTAATTGCCTGATCAGCCGGGCTTTATCAGAAAATTGCATCAGTACCACTGTTCCACCTGAAGCGGCGGGTCCTGCATATGCAGATTGCCCGCCTGCTTCGGGCATTTAATACCCTGATCATATTCATGAATTTCCCCTGTTATTTCAAGCCCATTCATTCCACGTGGTAACCGTGGCTTGCAGGCAACCGGTCTTGCCGCGGTCATTAAGGACGTTCACACATGGCGGTCAGAGAAATACTACGCATGGGCGATCCGCGCCTGTTACGGCCTGCTGCCGAGGTCAGCGAATTCAAGGCACCCCGCCTGCAAGCACTGCTCGATGACATGTTTGAAACCATGGCGGCTTGCGACGGTGCGGGCCTGGCGGCACCGCAAATCGGTGTCGATCTGCGCGTCGTGATTTTCGGCGTTGAACACACGCCGCGTTACCCGGATGTCGAAGCCGTGCCGCAAACCGTACTCATCAACCCCGTGATTACCCCGCTTGACGATGAGACAGACCTGGCCTGGGAAGGGTGCCTGTCGGTACCGGGGATGCGTGGTCTCGTGCCACGGTATACGAAGATCCGTTACACCGGCCTTGATGCGCAGGGCAAGGCGATCGATCGCAGCGTGACCGGATTCCATGCGCGGGTGGTGCAGCACGAGTGCGATCACCTCGACGGCATTCTTTACCCGATGCGTATTCCGGATCTGCGTTACTTCGGCTTTATCGACGAATTGTTTGCCGAGGGTTCGATTGCCAACCCGGCGACATAAAAAAGCCGGTAACATCGTTACCGGCTTTTTACGTATAGTTGGTTTTGTTATTTGACCTGCGTCGCCCTGATCGAGATTTCAACCCGACGGTTCTGTTGCCGACCTTCACGGGTTTTATTCGATGCGACCGGTGAAGTCTCGCCCATGCCGGAGGTCGAAATCACCGAACTATCGATTCCCTGTTGTACGAGATAGTTCCTGACCGAGGCCGCGCGGCGCTCGCTCAGGCCCTGGTTGTAGGCTTCGGTACCGACGCTGTCGGTGTGCCCGACCACCGTAATGCTCTCGACCGAGGCAAACGATTTCAGCTTGGCAGCCACATCGTCCAGTTCGCGCATGCCTTCCGGGCGCAGGTTGGATTTGTCCGTGTCGAACAGGGCGTGCGCCCCGAGCGTGATCGTTTCAATAACAGGCTTCGGTGGCGGGGGCGGAGGAGCCGGTTTTGGCGCAGGTTCAGCAACCTTCTTCGGTTCATCTGCGCAGTATCCGACGCCGCCGTCTTTGTGGAAATGTTTGAGTTTGTCGTACGAAACGCATTCACCGAAGCCATCGGTGACATAGTTGCCGTCGCTGTCTGTGACGACCCCCTCAAGCGCGTAGGCATTGCCGCTAAGCAAGATCAGGCTGCAGATACTGGCAGGGATCAGGAAGTTCTTTTTCATGCGTATAACCCCCCTTTTTTGTGACAATGACTGTATTCACATTCTGCAAAACAAAGGGATTATTTGTATATGATCCAGATCAATATCAACCAAAATACTCAGGCGAATTACCCTCTTTCCACTTGATATTGCAGCCCATGCTCGGTTGTTGTTGCTCTTCGGGAATAGTGCTACCTGCAAGCACGGTGTCGATGGCATGACGCATATCCTCACCAGTGACAGGGATATCATTGCCGGGACGCGAAGCATCAAACTGACCGCGGTAGGCCAGTTGCATATCCGCATCAAACAGGAAGAAGTCCGGCGTACAGGCTGCCTTGTAGGCCTGGGCAACCTGCTGGCTTTCGTCATACAGGTAGGGAAAACGATAAGCCATGTTCTGCACTTCTTCGATCATCTTTTCCGGGCTGTCGTCCGGGTAATTGGCGACGTCATTGGCGTTGATCGCCACCGCGGCAAGCCCCCTGTCACGGTATTCATCAATGAGTTGGTTGAGCGGGCCATTCAGGTGCTTTACATACGGGCAGTGATTGCACATGAAGATGACCAGTAGAGCCTTGCACCCGGCAAAATCAGACAGCGATACCTTTTTGCCGGTCGCCGGTTCCGGCAAAGAGAAATCCGGTGCCGGTGTGCCCAGTTCAAGCATGGTGGACTCGGTACGAACCATAATAGCGATCCTTTCGTTATGACAGGGAGTTTCAGGCATCAAGCGTAAATCATAAACGTGCCAGGAATCCAGTCAGTCAGAGAGATGTTTTTTTCAGGGAGTGATGCCAGTATGACGTACTGATTCAATCACCTGGTAGATTTGCTATAGTGTCACAAACCAGACAACAAGAGCGGTAATATGCCGGGTATGAAATCGTTGATGCATTTAAACCTGTTTGTCGTATGTTCATTCGCACTCGCCCTGGTCGGCTGCGAGACCGTCTACTACGGTACGATGGAAAAGTTCGGCATAGAAAAACGCGATATCCTGGTTGACCGCGTGGGGAAGACCCGGGATGCCCAGCAAGAAGCGAAGCAGCAGTTCGAATCTTCCCTGGAACAGTTCATCTCGGTGACGAATTTTAGCGGTGGCGACCTGGAGAAACAGTACCGCGATCTCAAGGCAGAGTTCGAGGACAGCGAAGACAGGGCCAATGAGGTCCACGAACGTATAGCCAGTCTTGAAGGGGTATCAGAGGATTTATTTGATGAATGGCACGATGAACTGGGCCAGTATACGAACCCGGATTTGCGCCGCCGCAGCCAGCGTCGGCTGAATGACACCCGGGCAAGTTACAGCAGGCTGATAAAAGTCATGAAATCAGCGGAACAGAAGATGGAGCCTGTACTGGCCGCGTTACGCGATCGCGTACTGTTTCTCAAGCATAATCTGAATGCACGTGCTATCGCGTCCCTGAAAGCCGATCGTGATGTGATAAAGACAGATGTGGCAGCCCTGGTTCGTGATATGAACAAATCCATTGATGAGGCTGATCGCTTTATCAAGGCAATGGAATGACGCGGGATTTAATCGTCGTTGTTTGGCAAAAAAATGGAGAGTGATAAATGAGGGTATTACTGGCGATCTTATTGCCATGGCTGCAATTCTTCACGATTGGCCGACCGTTTGCAGGTATCATATGCCTGATCCTCCAACTTACATTGATAGGCTGGATCCCCGCGGCGATCTGGTCGGTGTACGCCCTGAGTCAATACAAAACCGACAAAAAGATAGCAAAGGCATTATCAGGAAAGTAATGCCCCTGCCGGGCCGATGCTAAAGCAGCCCGGCAATGAAATCCCCTCGCATAATCACTATAAAACAGGTATTTTTTCTTCAGGCAAAAGAAATTGCACAGGGTGTTGTGTTACCGGGCATGTAAAGGCGAGTGACACAGCGCAAAGCTGCAAGTCCTGTTTATCCGTCTTGTTACCATACTGGCGATCACCGACTACAGGATAACCCGCCTCGCTCAGATGACGGCGGATCTGGTGCTTGCGTCCGGTATCAATACGTACGTCGAGCAGACTGCGATCGGTGTCAACATCGTAAGCTTGTCGCTGTACGTGGCTGACCGCGGGCTTGTTATCAACATCGCTGTCCAGCGTCATGTCCTGTGCAGGGAAACAACCGTGCGTGATCACGTGGTAATGTTTCTCTACTTTACGTGCACGGAATTTATCAGCCAGTGCCGCAGCAATGCGTTTCTCATGCGCGATAATGATCAACCCGCTGGCCGCACGATCCAGCCGGTGCACAATGAAAGCGGGACGTTGTGGTGTGAGGTGTTGCTCGGCCCAGCGGTACACGGTGCAATGGTCACCCCACTTTGAGCCTTGCGAGAACATGCCGGAAGGCTTGAACCAGATACTGTAAGCCCCTTCATCACTGATCAGTTCGGCCGGTACGGGCCCGGCATCAAGGATCTTGCTGTCGTAGTACAGGTGCAGGGTATCACCATTTTGTAGCGGCTTGCTGGCACGACGCAGCCGCCTGGTCTGCTTGCCATGCGTGAGCCACACAGCACCATTGTGCATGACCATCTTGATACGCTGTTTCGACAATGGAGTGTGCTCGGCCAGCCACTCAACAGCTGTCCTGCCGGGAATATCGATAGAAAGATGTTGCTCAAAGTGTGTTGCCGGCAGAATCATGGTGAAAAGGCCAAAGGCGCGCTTTTACGCCCGCAATGCTAGTTTTTGTCAAAGCCATTGCGCAGGCATTGTCCGTTAGGATGTATACCGTTATCAGGCTGGGAACTGTTTGCGTTGAACATGGCTTGCAGGCGCATCTGATCCTGCCACTCCTTGCGCTTGAATTGCAGATAGTCAGCTTTATCCATTTCGTATAACTGTTCGTGATGCTGCTCGGTAAGCTCAAACCATTTGTTGATGCGCGCCTCGAATTGCTTATCGGCAGGTTCGGCCAGGCTGTCCAGGTAACTCTGGATAGCGAAGTAATAGCGTATGGAATTGCGTTCAATGACACCGCGGATGCCATTTACATAAACAGGCTTTCCGTCCTCATCATGATCCATGACACTAAAGCCGATCTTGTCGGAGCCCAACGTCATGAAGTAAGTACTCATCGCGATACTGGTCACAAAGCCGTGTTCATACGAATAATGAAAGTGAATGAAGGTAGACGACTCCGTCAGTGGGATGGCCTCGGCGGTGATGATGTAATTTTCCGTATCCAGTGGGCCATCGTCAGCTTCCAGCGATATTTTGAAATAATCATCCTGGCGAGACTTGATAGAGTAGAGGTAATCAATCTGGTATACCTCATCCGCCTTTTCATAGAATTTACGACCACTGTAGATGTTCAGGTTACACTGGTTGTTTTGATGCTGGTAGGTGCAGGCCTTGACATTGAGATGCTGCGGTACGATGTCACACCAGTTGGCCGGGGCGCCGAGTGCGTCGCGAATACTTGCGAAAGGGTGATGGATAATACCGTAGACATCGCCCGCGATTTTGCCATTGCCCCCGTTGGACTCGAGGTAGATGGGGATGCCATAGACATTTTTCTCAAGCTGGTCATTAATATTGTAATATTTGGCATACAGTGCATCAGCCTCGGCATGCGCGGGGACGCTCGTCAGTGCCATGCTGACTACAATGGCCAGCGTGAGCAGGGAAGGGATACTAATGAATTGCCAGAACCGCATAGCTGTATAAGGTATGGTCGAAGCCTGATGCTTTCAATAGCGAAGACAGTAAATATATATAAAACAACAACATGCCTGGCTATCTGGCGGCGTTTTTTATGGAACGGGCGACCGTATAGTTCCTGCCCTGTTTGAGTTTCCTGTAATTGCCGAAGATCTCGTCCATGTGCCGTTTCATGAACTGGCGCAGACCGGTAACCGTCACGACATAAAGCTGGCCACCGGGTTTCAGGTGGGCCTTCGCGTCATGCAGGATAATCTGCAGCAATTCCTTGCCGACCTTGGCGGGAATGTTCGAAACGATACAATCGAATTTACGATCACCGACCTGGTCGAAGGCATTGCTCAGGATGGCCTCGGCATTGGCGATATTGTTGGCCCTGATATTCCTGTTCGCATAGTCAACAGCGACAAAGTCCTTGTCGGCCATAAGCGTCCTGCCATTTGGTGCGAGTTTTGCCAGCGTGATGCCGAGTGGTCCGTAACCACAGCCGAGGTCGAAACAGTCTGCATCATCGGCAATTTCGATATACTTGAGCAGTAATTTGCTACCCTCATCGATCTCGCGCGGCGAGAACAGACCCCATGTCGTATAGAAGTGCAGGGCCTGATCGCACAGCGTGACATCGAATTCGATGTCCTTGCGCAGCTTATCAAGATAATCAGGGAACTGTGTCATACAATATCATTGGACAGGATTAACAGGATTAACAGGATTGACATGATATAAAAAGGCAACAATTAAATCCCGTTATATTTTATAAATACTGTCTGAAAATCATTTCAAACAGTGATTGTGATATTCGAGCATCGCACCTCGTTCCGAGATGCGGATACGTGTGATACCGGCATTATTCACCTTGATACGATATAAACCAAGCGGTTCTGCGTGAAGTACGTGAGCTATGATGGCACGCATAACGCCGGCATGGGCGACCACAAGGATCTGCTTCCCGGTATAGTAGTCGGCAATGTCTTGATAGGCCCTGGTCACCCGGTGAATAAAGCTATCAAGGTCTTCGGCGCCGGGTGGGCGTTTGTTCACCGGGTCCGCATAAAATGCATTGTATTCGGTCAATCGCTGCTGCTTGATTTGATCCGGGGTTTTGCCTTCCCATTCGCCAAAACCGACTTCCTTGAGGCGCTCATCTATGCTGATGGACAGGTCGTGTTTGTCGGCCAGTGCTCTGG
>JASFME010000009.1:0-24855 GCA_050117725.1 Granulosicoccaceae bacterium
CGCTCGGCAACGATGTCGTGGTCGGGGCCGGCGCCAAGGTGCTTGGTCCGATCACTCTTGGTGATGGGGCGCGGGTCGGCTCGAATGCCGTGGTGGTCAAGGGTGTTCCGGCGGGTGCCACCGTGGTCGGCATTCCCGGCCATATCGTGCAGCGCAGCCTCGCGCCAACCGATGAGAAGCGCAAGGCCTTCGCCGAGAAGATCGGTTTTGATGCCTATGGCACCTCGCATGGCGATATGCCTGACCCGGTCGCGAACGCCGTGAATGCCATGCTCGACCACATTCATGCCATGGACGACAAGATGGAGATGATGTGCAAGGCCCTGAAGAGCCTCGGCAGTGAACTCGGTGACCTGGACCTGCCGGAACTGGGGCCGTGCAAGATCAATACGGATGACGAGCCGGAAAAGATTGACGACGACGCCCCGTCTGACAAGCCTGAATAACTACCGGAACGATGGATTCGCCGGCTCCGGCGAATTTGCAGATACCTGAATACGGGTACGGACAAGGGACCGGCTGACGCGACAGGCAGGCGGCTACGACCCTGATGAAATGAATACTTGACTAGTTTGGTCAAGTATGTAGAATTAGCAGTAGCTTATATTACGGATACGAGAAGGAATTTGCAATGAGATTGACAACCAAAGGCCGTTACGCCGTGACCGCGATGCTGGATCTGGCGTTGCATTTTACAGACGGACCGATCACGCTCGCCGACATCTCAAAGCGTCAGGGCATATCGCTGTCCTACCTCGAACAATTGTTTTCGCGCCTGCGCAAGAAAGGGCTGGTCGTCAGTACCCGCGGCCCGGGTGGTGGCTACAAACTGAGCCGGGAAGCGAACGAGATCGTGGTCGCGGATGTGATCACAGCGATCGATGAAAAGGTGGACGCGACCCGTTGCGGCGGGCTGGCGAATTGCCAGGATGATAATCCGTGCCTGACCCATGAATTGTGGACAGACCTGAGTCAGCGAATCTACGATTTTCTCAGTGGTATTACCCTGGCAGACCTGGTTGAACGTCGTGAAGTGCAGGAAGTCGCACTGCGCCAGAATGGCAAGCAGAACGTTGACCTGGTCGCTGAACAAGACGCCGCCGTCAGCAACTAAATTTTCAGCGCTGTACCGCATTGCGGTTCGTGTTTACGGAGTATTAAACAGATTATGAAACTGCCAATCTTTCTTGATTATTCAGCCACCACACCGGTCGACCCGCGTGTTGCTGAAAAAATGATGGCATGCCTGACCCTCGACGGGAATTTCGGTAACCCGGCATCGCGTTCGCATGCCTATGGCTGGAATGCTGAAGAGGCTGTCGAAAATGCCCGCAAACAGGTTGCCGACCTGATCAACGCTGACCCGCGTGAGATTATCTGGACATCGGGTGCGACCGAGTCAGATAACCTGGCGATCAAGGGCGCTGCCCACTTCTACCAGAAAAAGGGCAAGCACATCATCACGGTCAAGACCGAACACAAGGCCGTGCTTGACAGTTGTCGCCAGCTCGAGCGTGAAGGTTTTGAAGTTACTTATATGGATCCGGAAGACAACGGTCTGCTTGATCTCGACAAGCTGGAACAGGCAATGCGTGATGACACGATCCTCGTTTCTGTTATGCATGTGAATAACGAAATCGGTGTTATCCAGGATATTGCTGCGATCGGCGAACTGTGTCGGTCACGCGGCGTTATTTTCCATGTGGATGGTGCGCAAAGTGCAGGCAAGGTCGAGATCGACATGCAAAAGATGAAAGTTGATCTTATGTCGTTCTCAGCGCACAAGATCTATGGCCCGAAGGGCATCGGCGCACTGTATGTGCGTCGCAAGCCGCGTGTCCGCCTGGAAGCACAGATGCACGGCGGTGGTCACGAGCGCGGACTGCGCTCGGGTACCTTGCCGACCCACCAGATCGTTGGCATGGGCGAAGCGTTCCGCCTTGCCAGGGAAGAAATGGCGGCCGATAATGCGCGGCTTGTAGCGCTGCGCCAGCGTCTGCTGGATGGCATCAAGGATATCGAGGAAGTGTATATCAATGGTGATATGGAACATCGTATTCCTGGCAACCTGAACATCAGCTTCAATTTCGTTGAAGGCGAATCATTGATGATGGCGCTCAAGGACCTCGCGGTATCGTCCGGTTCGGCCTGCACCTCGGCGAGCCTTGAGCCGTCGTATGTGTTGCGTGCTATCGGCCGTAATGATGAATTGGCACACAGTTCAATTCGATTCACGATTGGCCGCTTTACGACTGAAGAAGAAATCGATTACACGATCGATCTGATACACAAACATATCGAGAAGCTGCGCGAACTGTCGCCATTGTGGGAAATGTACAAGGAAGGTATTGATCTCAGCACAGTGCAGTGGGCAGCACATTAATTATTATTCAAATCTGAATAGAGGTGAATAACCATGGCTTATAGTGACAAGGTAATGGATCATTACGAAAACCCGCGTAATGTTGGTACGTTTGACAAGGCCGACACAGAGGTGGGTACCGGTATGGTAGGGGCGCCGGCATGCGGTGACGTGATGAAACTGCAGATCAAGGTAAATGAAAAAGGCGTGATCGAAGATGCTCGCTTCAAGACCTATGGTTGCGGTTCGGCAATCGCATCAAGTTCGCTGCTGACCGAGTGGGTAAAGAACAAGACACTCGACGAAGCGCTGCAGATCAAGAATACCGATATCGCCGAAGAACTCGCCTTGCCCCCGGTCAAGGTACATTGTTCCGTTCTGGCGGAAGACGCGATCAAGGCTGCTATTGACGATTACAAGTCAAAGCAGGGCAGTTAATCCTGTTTGTTAATCAGGAGCAGGGTATATGGCTATCAGCATGACAGAAACAGCGGCTGAACGCGTCAGGCATTTTCTCGATAACCGGGGTTCCGGTATCGGTTTGCGGCTTGGTGTAAAAACGACCGGCTGTTCAGGTATGGCCTATGTTATCGAGTTTGTTGATGAACAGGATGCGGATGATACTGTATTCGAGGCGCATGGCGTGAAGATCTTTGTCGATCCCAAAAGCCTGGTTTACCTTGACGGTACCGAACTCGATTATGCCAAGGAAGGGCTGAACGAAGGCTTCCAGTTCAACAATCCCAATGTCAAGGATATGTGTGGTTGCGGCGAAAGCTTTACCGTGTAATTACTGCCGGTTTTTGATTGTCGCTTGGAGTATTCAGTATGCAGTCTGAACCCGGTCGCAACTACTTCGAATTGTTTGATTTACCAGTCTCTTTTGACGTAGATAATGCCGTCCTGACCGAGCATTATCGTGACCTGCAGCGTCGCGTCCATCCTGACAAGTTTGCCAATGCGACGGATCGTGAGCGTCGTCTGTCAGTGCAACAGGCAGCGCTGATTAATGAGGCATTCCAGGTACTTAAATCACCTTTGTCGCGGGCACAATACCTGCTTGGCCTGCATGGACTTGAGATTAATGATGCGTCCAATACGGTTATGGACGGCGCCTTTCTCATGCAGCAAATGGAGTTGCGGGAGTCTCTGGAGGAAATAGGTGACAGGCGCGATCTCGATGCACTGGGCGGCTTCATGGACGATGTTGCCGCACAGCGCAAGGCACTGGTAAAGCGCCTCGCGGAATTGTTTGCCGATGCCGGTGAGGAGCAACTCGCCGAGGCGCACAAGTTGACACTGCAAATGCAGTTTCTCGACAAGTTACTCGACGAAGCCGGCGCACTTGAAGAATCGATGTATTAAAACAACCGCAGCTTGCGGTTTTATGGTCTGAATACGATGGCACTGTTACAAATATCCGAACCCGGTCAATCCACTGCGCCGCACCAGCACCGGCTGGCAGCAGGTATTGACCTGGGTACTACCAATTCGCTTGTCGCCACGGTACGTAGTGGTGAAGCGGTGACCCTGGCTGACAGCGAGGGCGAACACCTGTTGCCCTCCGTGGTGCGATACCATGCCAACGGTGAGGTCGAGGTGGGCAGGCAGGCACGAGAAGCTGCGCCTGTTGACCCCAACAATACGATTATCTCCGTGAAGCGCTTCATGGGACGTGGCCTCGAGGACATCGAGCGCGATCAGAGCCGTTACGAGTTTGTCTGTAGCGACTCCTCGGTCCCCCGCATTCATACGGCGGGTGGTGATGTCAGCGCGGTCGAGGTCTCGGCCGAGATTCTGCGCAACCTGAAGCAACGCGCGGTCGAGGCGCTAGGTGATGAACTCGCTGGTGTGGTGATCACCGTGCCGGCCTATTTTGACGATGCCCAGCGCCAGGCGACGAAAGACGCGGCAAAGCTTGCCGGCCTGAACGTTTTGCGGCTGTTGAACGAGCCGACCGCCGCGGCCGTTGCCTATGGTCTCGATCGTGCCGCCGAGGGCCTGCATGCCGTGTATGACTTTGGTGGCGGGACCTTTGATATTTCTATCCTGCGCCTCAACAAGGGCGTGTTCGAGGTCATGGCCACGGCCGGTGATTCGGCGCTCGGCGGTGATGACTTCGATCGCGTCATCGCTCACTGGCTGGCCGGGAAGGCCGGTATCGGCGAGCATGATGCCGCCATGCATCGTCAGCTCATGCACATTGCGCGTGATGCGAAAGAGGCACTGACGACACAGGACAGTGTCGAGGTGCGCATTCTGCAGCCTGATGAGAGCACCTGCGAAGTGCGGCTCGATCGTGCAAGCTTTGACGAACTTGTTGACCCGCTGATCGCAAGAACCCTCGCGCCATGCCGGCGCGCCTTGCGCGACGCCGGGGTGAGCGCCGATGAGATACGGGACGTCGTCATGGTCGGCGGTTCGACCCGTGTGCCGCGCGTACGCGAACGGGTCGGTGAGTTTTTTGGGCAGCCACCACTTGTCGATATCGACCCGGACAAGGTAGTTGCCATTGGCGCGGCCATCCAGGCCGATATCCTCGCCGGTAACAAGCCCGAAGATGAAATGTTGCTGCTCGACGTGATCCCGTTATCGCTGGGCATTGAAACCATGGGTGGCCTGGTGGAGAAGATCATCCCGCGCAACACGACCATCCCGGTGGCCCGTGCCCAGGAATTCACCACCTACAAGGACGGCCAGACAGCGATGGCCATTCATGTCCTGCAGGGCGAACGCGAGCTTGTTGACGATTGTCGCTCCCTGGCCCGTTTTGAATTGCACGGTATTCCGCCGATGGTGGCGAGTGCCGCACGTATCCGTGTCACTTTCCAGGTCGATGCCGATGGCCTGCTCGAAGTGACTGCGCGGGAACTAACGGCCGGCGTGGAAAGCAGTATCCAGGTCAAACCCTCGTATGGCCTGACCGATAACGAGATCGAGCGTATGTTGCGGGACAATTTTGCCCATGCCGAGGAAGATGTTGCTGCGCGTAACCTGCGCGAACAACAGGTTGAAGCCGACCGTGTGCTCGAGGCCTTGCAGGCGGCGCTGGCCGAGGATGGTGAGCAACTGTTATCCGGCGAAGAACGGGCCGCGATTGATGCTGCCATGCAGGCGTTGCAAACCGCGCGAAATGGCAGCGAGCATACTGCCATCAAGCAGGCGATCGATGCGCTCGACAAGGTGACTACCGAGTATGCGGCGCGCCGCATGAACGCCAACATCAACAAGGCCCTGAGTGGCCACCGCCTGGACGAATTTACCGAGGAATAAGCAGTATGACCCAGATTATTTTCCTGCCGCACGAAGAGATTTGCCCGGAAGGGGCGGTGATCGAGGCCGAACCGGGTGTCACGGTTATCGATGCGGCACTGACAAACGGCATCGAAATTGAACATGCCTGTGAGAAATCCTGTGCCTGCACGACCTGTCATGTCATCGTTCGTGAAGGTTTCGATTCCCTGAACGAGGCCGACGAGACCGAGGAGGACATGCTCGACAAGGCCTGGGGGCTTGAGCCTGAATCACGCCTGTCCTGCCAGGCCGTGGTCGGCGATACCGATCTCGTGGTCGAGATCCCGAAGTACACGATTAATATGGTTTCGGAAAATCATTAGTCAGCAGAGGTGAGCAACATGGGACTTAAATGGACAGATACCCTCGATATCGCGATTGAACTCGACGAGACGCACCCCGACGTCGACCCGAAAAGCCTTCGTTTTACCGATCTGCACCAATGGGTGTGCGAACTGGCTGATTTTGACGACGATCCGGCGCGTTCCGGGGAAAAAATCCTCGAAGCCATCCAGATGGCCTGGATCGACGAACGCGACTGAAAATTCGCCGGATTCACGGTGCCAGGCATTGTTAGCGCCGTGCTTCGCGGCTAGAATAGTCCCGCATTTTTCCTCGTAAGCCCGCGAATCTAGGCGGGTTTTTGTGTTATTGTTATTATGATCAATTGGAGTTTCCCGATACCATGGCAATTGAACGTACGCTCTCTATTATTAAGCCCGATGCGGTCGCCAAAAACGTGATTGGCGATATTTACAGCCGTTTCGAAAAGGCGGGTTTGCGCATAGTCGCGGCGAAAATGCTGCAGCTGAGCCGTGAACAGGCGGAAGGTTTTTATGCCGTGCATAAAGAGCGCCCGTTTTTCAATGACCTGGTTGATTTCATGGTGTCTGGGCCGGTGATGGTGCAGGTACTCGAAGGCGAAGACGCGATTGCCAAAAACCGTGAACTGATGGGTGCGACCAACCCGCAGGATGCAGCCGCCGGCACGATTCGCGCCGATTTTGCCGAGACCGTCGATGAAAATGCCGTTCATGGCTCGGACGCACCGGAAACCGCCAGGGTCGAAATTGAATATTTCTTCCCGGAAGGTGTCTGCGAACGGACACGCTAAAGCAGGCCATCCGGGGCTGCAGACAATACATTCAGGAGTAGCGCAGCGTGCCGGAAGTGCACAACAAAACCAACCTGCTCGGTTTGAACCGGGCAGACATGCAAGCCTTCTTCACCGGGATGGGGGAGAAGGCTTTTCGTGCTGACCAGGTCATGCAATGGATTCATCGCTACGCGGTGTATGACTTCGCCGAGATGACCAACCTGAGCAAGTCACTGCGTGCCAAACTGGAAGAAGTGGCCGTGGTGCGTCTGCCCGAAGTACTTGTCGATCAGGTATCCAGCGATGGCACGCGCAAGTGGTTATTGCAGCTTGAATCCGGGAACTGTATTGAAACCGTGTTTATCCCGGAAAGTAACCGGGGCACTCTGTGTGTGTCGTCGCAGATCGGTTGCGCGCTTGATTGCCGTTTCTGCTCAACCGGCAAACAGGGTTTTAACCGCAACCTGACTACAGCCGAGATCATCAGCCAGTTACACGTCGCCGATCATGCGCTGGGTAAAACGCCTGGTGGTGATCGTGTTATCACCAATGTCGTGCTCATGGGCATGGGGGAGCCATTGTTGAATTTCGACAATGTCGTGCGCGCCATCGACATTATGATGGACGATTACGCCTATGGCCTGTCCAAGCGCCGCGTCACCTTGAGTACGGCCGGTGTTGTGCCGGCGCTGGATCGCCTGCGGGAAACCAGTGATGTCAGCCTGGCGGTTTCCCTGCATGCGCCTGATGACGCCTTGCGTGATGTACTGGTGCCACTTAACCGCAAGTACCCGATCAAGGAACTGATGGCGGCCTGTCGTCGTTTTATCGAAGGAAAAAGCCGTTTTCATATTACCTGGGAATACGTCATGCTCGATGGAGTCAATGATAGCGACGCGCATGCGCGAGCCCTGGTTAAACTGTTACGTGGTATTCCTTCCAAGGTTAATCTGATTCCTTTTAACCCGTTCCCGCAGTCACAATACAAACGATCACCACAAAAACGCATCGATCGTTTCCGGGATATACTGGTGGAAAACGGCCTGGTTACCATTACCCGTCGTACCCGCGGTGATGATATCGATGCGGCTTGTGGCCAGCTCGCCGGTCGGGTGAATGACAAAACAAAAAGAACTCAACGTCACCGGGCGACTGGTGCAAGGGGATAAACAGAATGATAAAAAAGTTCCTTTATATATGTAGCCTTGTCGTTCTGTCGTCACTGGTGCTGGCATGCGGTACGACCGGTACAACGGTTGAGGGCGAAGGTGATGTCACCCTGCGTCCGGAAGGCGACAAGCTGGCCCGTACCAACGTGCAACTTGGTGTGGGATACATGCGGCAGGGCAAGTATGAGTTTGCACTGAGCAAATTGCGCAAGGCCCTCGAGATCGATGACGCGTTACCGGACGCACATTACGCCATTGCCCTGTTGTATGAGCGGCTTACCAGGCCGGAGCATGCACGTCGTCATTATGAACGTGCCATTGCACTGGACCCGCAATACTCGGATGCCCACAATGCCTACGCCGTCTTCCTGTGCCGCAACAAGGAATTTGAACAGGCCGATCTGCATTTTCAGGCGGCATTGAAGAACCCGCTATACCGTTCTCCGCAGGTTGCACTACTTAATGCAGGCGTGTGTATGTATAACTCGGAATCGGAGGAACGGCTTGAACGTGCGGAACAGTATTTTCGTTCAGTGTTGAAGCAACGTCCAAAACAGCCACAGGCGCTGTTCAATATGGCCAAGATCAATTTTGACCAGGCCAACTACCTGCGTGCCCGTGCTTACCTGCAACGTTATCTGGAGGTGGCCAGGCACACGGCAGAAACACTGTGGCTCGGCATTCGAGTTGAACGCATACTGGGCGACAAGAATGCGCTGGCCAGTTACAGCCTGCTGTTGAAAGAAAACTTTCCTGACTCGGATGAGGCCAAGAAATTACTGACTACAAACAAATGAACGGCGAGGCAATTCAGGAATCACTACTGCCCGAAGGACCGGGCCGCCAATTGCGTGAGGCGCGGACTGCACTGAAACTTTCGCGCGCTGACGTTGCCACGGCCTTGCGTCTGAAGCCGGAAATTATTGCCGCATTGGAAGCCGATAACACCGGGGTTTTGCCTGCGCCGATTTATGTCAATGGCTACTTGCGCAATTATGCGCGTCTTGTCGACATCCCGGTTGACCCCGTGCTCGAGGCCTACGCGCAATTACAGGTCGAAGCACCAGCGGTGGTCTCGGAGATCGTTCAGCCGCAGGATCGGGGCCAGTCGCGCCGGATTGTTCGCTGGGTGGGGGTGCTCGTGTTCGGCGCCGTATTGGCCGGATTTGTGTCCTGGTTGCAAAACCAGGACCTGGACTGGATCACCGACGTCAGCCTGAACGGCAGTTTTAAGGACGGGGGTGGGGCAATCACCAGCGAACCGGTCGCCGAGCCGGCTGTCCCGCCGGTTTCTGTCCCGGAGCCGGTGGCGCGGCCGGAATTGCCCGTCGAAGAGTTGCCCGGGTCGTCACCTGTACCGGCAATTGAAAGTCCGGCTGACACGCTTGCCGCGCCAGCCCCTGTGCAGGATAAACAGGCCGATAGCGAAGACACTGTCACCACGGCCGTGCAGGCCGAATCCTTGCACCGGCTGGTGCTGCGCCTTGATGAGGATTGCTGGATGGAAATCACCGATGCGAATGGTCGCCATCTCGTTTATGATCTGGTTCGCGCCGGGCAAACGCTTGACAGGCGGGGCACCGCGCCTTTCGAGGTGTTTTTCGGCAATGCCGCCGCGGTGCATATGGAAGTGGACGGACAGGAATATGACTTCAGCCGGCATATTCGCGGCAAGCTGGCCCGGTTTACTGTAACGACAGATGATGATGCCTGACAGGCAAAGCCAATGACATTCAAACCTGACATCAAACGCCGCCGCTCGCGAAAGATTTTCGTTGGTGATGTGGCAGTGGGTGGCGATGCGCCGATCTCGGTGCAGAGTATGACCAACACCGAGACCTGCGACGTCGATGCGACAGTCGGACAGGTCGAGGCACTGCAACGCGCCGGCGCCGACATTGTGCGTGTCTCGGTACCGAGCATGGACGCCGCCGAGGCATTTGCCGAGATCCGCAAGCGTGTGACGTTGCCGCTTGTCACCGATATCCATTTTGATTACAAGATTGCGTTGCGCGTTGCCGAACTCGGCGCCGATTGTTTGCGCATCAACCCGGGTAATATCGGCCGTGAAGACCGCGTGCGGGCCGTGATCGAATCGGCGCGGGATCACAACATTCCAATACGCGTGGGTGTAAACGCCGGGTCACTGGAAAAGGACCTGCAGAAGAAATATGGCGAGCCGACGCCGGCCGCGCTTGTCGAATCCGCGATGAGGCATATCGATATACTCGACAGGCATGATTTCCAGGAATACAAGATAAGTCTGAAGGCCTCGGATGTGCATACCACGGTTGCCGCCTATCGCCAGCTTGCCGGTGAAATCGAGCAACCGTTGCACCTCGGTATTACCGAAGCCGGTGGTGCACGTGCCGGTGCGGTCAAGTCTGCGATTGGCCTGGGCATGCTGCTCAATGACGGCATCGGCGATACGATCCGGGTGTCGTTGGCTGCCGACCCGGTGCAGGAGATCAAGGTCGGCTTTGATATCCTGAAAAGCCTGCATCTGCGAGCCAAGGGCGTGAACCTGGTTGCCTGTCCGTCATGTTCACGGCAGAAGTTCGACGTGATCAAGACGGTCAACGCGCTCGAAGAACGGCTTGAAGACATTATCGAGCCGATTGATGTCGCGGTGATCGGCTGCGTGGTGAACGGCCCGGGCGAGGCGCGTGAGGCAGATATCGGCCTGACCGGTGGTGAGCCAAACCTGCTGTATATTAATGGCAAACCGGATCACAAGGTCGATGATGAACAACTCGTCGATGAACTTGAGCGGGTGATCCGCGAGCATCTTGCCAATCGTGACGACACCGATACGAATCCATTAAAGGTCCAGGCAGCACCGAAAGCCTGAACACGATTTTCCAGGGGAACCAGCTTGGCGAAGTACATCAAGGCAATCCGGGGCATGCATGACATCCTGCCTGCTCATACCCCGTATTGGCAATATTTTGAATCCACCGTCACGTCGTTACTGGCAGCCTACGGCTACAATGAAATCCGTATGCCGGTAGTCGAGGTCACCGAACTGTTTTGCCGATCCATTGGCGAAGTCACTGACATTGTCGAGAAGGAAATGTATACCTTCGAGGACCGCAATGGCGAGAGCCTGACCCTGCGCCCGGAAGGGACCGCGAGTTGTGTGCGCGCCTGCCTGGAAAACGGCCTGATCCAGAATCAGACCCAGAAACTCTGGTATGCCGGACCGATGTTCCGCCATGAGCGACCGCAGAAGGGACGTTATCGGCAGTTCCACCAGATCGGTGTCGAGACATTCGGCCTGGCCGGACCGGACATCGATGCCGAGTTGATCTTCATGACGGCGCGATTGTGGAAAATGCTCGGCCTTGACGGCATCAAGCTGGAGCTGAATTCGCTCGGTTCACTCGAATCGCGTCACGCCTACCGCGATGTGTTACAGGACTACCTGCGCGAGCACATGGCGATCCTCGATGAGGACAGCCAGCGCCGCCTCGAGACCAACCCCCTGCGCGTACTCGACAGCAAGAACCCGGACATGCAGGCCATGATCGAGGCAGCACCAAAACTCATCGATCACCTCGATGATGAATCCCGCGAGCATTTCGAACAGCTCAAGACGCTGCTTGATGCGGCCGGTATCGACTACGATATCAATACGCGTCTCGTGCGAGGACTCGATTACTACACGAAGACCGTGTTCGAGTGGACCACGGATCGCCTTGGTGCCCAGGGTACTGTCTGCGCGGGTGGAAGGTTTGACGGCCTGGTCGAACAGCTTGGTGGCAAGCCGAGCCCGGCGTCCGGTTTCGCCATGGGCATCGAACGCCTGATCGCGCTGATCGAGGAAGCCGGCATCAAACCACCACAGGCAGACCCTCATGCCTACATGGTTATCGCCGGCGATGCGGCACAGATCGCCAGCGCAGCCCTGGCCGAACGTTTGCGCGACCGGGTGCCCGGGCTGCGACTTGTGGTAAATTGTGGCGGCGGCAGCTTCAAGGCCCAGTTCAAGCGGGCCGATAAAAGTGGTGCCGCTGTGGCACTGGTGCTCGGTGATGATGAAGCGGCCAATAGCGAGATCACAATCAAGGACTTGCGCAGTGACAACGAACAACGGCGCATGAGCTGGGACGAACTGGAAAACTGGCTGGTCGAACGGGTCGGTCGGACATGAGTTATACCTGTATTATCCAGAGAAATTTGATGCATTAATTGGGGAATGACGGTGGCAGAACATCAGACTGAAGAACAACAGGTCGAGGCGATCAAGCAATGGTGGAAAGACAACGGTCTGTCTGTTGTGGCAGGCCTTGTCATCGGCTTTGCAGCGCTGTTTGGCTGGAATTACTGGAACGATTACCGTGATGAACAGGCTGCTCGGGCCTCGCGCATCTATCAACAATTGATGACGAACCTTCAGGCCAGTAATGCGGCTGCTGTTGAACAGCAGGCTAATACGCTGCGTAGTGATTTCAAACGCACGCCGTATGCCGCACTGGCAGCCCTGGCCCAGGCCAGGTTGGCGGTTGAGGCGGAAGACCTGGATGCTGCAGCTGCACACCTGCAGTGGGCAGTTGCCAATAGCCGTCAGGACCAGCTTGAACACACTGCGCGCCTGCGTCTGGCTCGCATGCTGATTGCAGCCGACAATAGCGGCGCGGCCAGTGCCGTGCTTGAGAAGGTCAAGCCCGGTGCCTATGTGGCTGCCTATGCCGAGGTTGAAGGTGATATCGCGTGGGCACAAGGCGATCATGCTGCTGCGCGCGAAGCCTATAATCGTGCCCTGGTCGCTGCTGCGGACGATACGCAGCAAAGCAATGTACTGAAGCTCAAGCTTGATGATATTGCTGCTGCCCCGGCAATGACAACGGAGGAGAAGTAATGCGTTATCTGTGGTTACCGTTATTCGCGGTATTGCTGAGCGGTTGTTCATCATTGGGTGAAACGGTCAGTGGTTATTTCTCCGGTAAGGACAATACGACGCCGCCTGCGCAGCTGGTTGATTTCAATGCCAAAGCAACTATCGATACTGTATGGCAAGCCAGGGCGGGCAGTCACAGCAAGAAGTTGTATGTCCGTCTTCTGCCCAGTATTGACGGTAATCGCCTGTTTGCTGCCGGTGTAAAAGGGCGCATCAGCGCGTTTGATGTGCGGTCGGGCGAGACCCTCTGGCAGGTCGACAGCGAACTGCCAGTACGGGGTGGCCCGGGCAGTGGCGAAGGACTTGTACTGGTCGGCACGGCCGATGCCGAGGTTGTTGCCTTCAGTCAGACCGATGGCAGTGAGCGCTGGCGTGCCCGTGTGTCCAGTGAAGTGCTGGCAACACCGCAGATTGGCAAGGGTGTTGTCGTTGCTCGCAGTATTGATGGACGTATCTTCGGTTTGAATGCGGTCGATGGCAAGCGGTTGTGGATTTACGACAGCAAGGTTCCCGTGTTGTCGTTGCGTGGAGCCAGTGCGCCGGTGATTGATGGCAATGGACTGGTCGCCGGGCTGGCTGATGGCAAGCTTGTTGCGCTGCGCCTGTCGGATGGTGTCCTGATATGGGAGTCTGCGATCAGTGTGCCGCGAGGTCGTACCGAACTCGAGCGTATGGTCGATATCGATGCCGAGCCGCTGATCGCCGACGGTGTTGTGCACGCCGTGACTTACCAGGGAAACGTGGCAACCGTGGCACTTGAAAATGGACGTGGCCTGTGGCGACGGGAAATGTCATCGAGCGCCGGACTGGCTGCTGATAAAAAGTTCCTGTTTGTTACCGATGAAAATGATGCGGTCTGGGCACTGGATCGTCGTAGTGGTTCCTCATACTGGAAGCAGGACAAGCTGTATGCGCGCAAATTAACCGCACCAGCCGTATACAAGGAATATGTCATTGTTGGCGACCTGGAAGGCTATATCCATGTCATGTCGAACCGTGACGGCAGTTTTGTGGCACGCAGCCGGGTGGGCAGCGCACCGATTATTGCAGCGCCGATTATAAAGGGCGACACCATCTTTGTCAGTGGTTCGGATGGCCGCGTCACAGCATTACGTATCAACGGTTAATATCTGTTGCAAACAATTACCGGAGTAATCCGGGTAGAGTCATGAAACCAGTTATCGCGCTTGTCGGTAGGCCAAACGTCGGCAAGTCTACCTTGTTTAACAGGCTGACACGCACACGTGATGCGATCGTTGCCGATCAGCCGGGCATGACCCGTGATCGCAAGTATGGTCATGCCAAAATCGATGAACGAGAGGTGATCGTTATCGATACAGGTGGCTTGAGCGGCGAACGTGAAGGTATTGATGTCCACATGGCCGGGCAGACCCTGCTGGCCATTGAGGAAGCCGACCTCATCCTGTTCCTGGTGGATGCGCGTGATGGCCTGACAACAGCCGATGAGACCATTGCTGCACAGTTACGTCAGCTCGGCAAACCCCTTGTTCTCGTGCTCAACAAGATCGACGGCATAAATGCCGACATGGCGATTGCCGAGTTTCACGCGCTTGGCCTGGGTGAGCCGCTGCCTATTGCCTCGGCCCATGGTCGCGGCGTGCAACGTATGGTGGAAGCCATTAGCGGATTGTTGCCCGCGCCCTCGGAAACCGGGCAGGAGGACGAGGCTAACCTGAAGGGCATTCGCATTGCGGTGCTGGGCCGGCCCAATGTTGGCAAATCCACACTGGTAAATCGCATGCTCGGTGAAGAACGCGTGCTCGTTTATGACATGCCGGGCACCACGCGCGACAGTATCTTTATCCCGTTTGAACGCATGGGCAAGGAATACACGCTGATCGATACGGCCGGGGTACGGCGGCGCGGCAAGATCAGGGAAGTCGTGGAAAAGTTCAGTGTGGTAAAAACCCTGCAGGCGATCGATGCGGCCAATGTTGTGATCCTCGTGCTCGATGCGCGGCTCAATATCAGTGATCAGGACCTGAGCCTGCTTGGCCAGGTGCTCGATGCCGGCCGCGCGCTCGTGATCGCCGTTAACAAATGGGACAACCTGTCACAGGATGATCGCAACGAGGTAAAACGGGAACTGGATCGCCGCCTCAACTTTATCGATTTTGCCGATATTCATTTTATATCTGCCCTGCACGGCACAGGGGTTGGTAACCTGTTTGATTCGGTCGACAAGGCCTACGAATCGGCCATGCGCAAGATCTCCACGCCGCAACTGACACGTATTCTTGAAGACGCGCTCGAGGCGCATCAACCACCGCTGGTGCGCGGTCGTCGCATCAAGTTGCGTTATGCGCACCAGGGCGGGCAGAATCCGCCGATTATCGTCATCCATGGCAACCAGACCGAGGCCGTTCCCAATTCCTACAAACGCTACCTGATGAATACTTTCATGAAGGTACTGGGTTTCCGCGGTACACCCGTGCGCATCGAGTTTCGTACCGGTGTCAATCCGTTTCAGGGTCGCCGCAACAAGCTTACTCCACGCCAGCAACGCAGCCGTAAGCGTATGATGAAACACGTGAAGAAATAACGGCCCTTCTATATAATCAGGTAAGCCAGCCCGGCACCGTACCTGACGCTGGTGATATAACGGCAAAAAAGCATATCTTTGCGCCGAAATGTTAAACCTGCCACGTTTCGCAATGCGAAATGCGTCTAGATTAATAATAATGACAATGCTACAGACGCAGATCATCCAATTTATCCGCCACTGGCCAGTGTTGTTCAGTGCCCGTGGCACCGTCGTGGCCTTGTGCCTGCTGGCCATCATTCCGGCAACGCATGTGCCGTGGCTAAAAGTGATCGATGATGGCCTGTACCGTATGGCGGCCGACATCAGCGTCGATCCACAGGGCAGTGACCGGCTCATGGTTCTGACCCTGCCACCCGCCGCCCGGGTTGAAGATTATGTCGATCCCCCACGACTCGCGCAGATCCGTGCCAGTGGCGCCATGGCCGTGGTGCTGATCACAAATCAGAATATCGTCGGACTGTCGGCTGATCTTGCCCGTTACGGGGTGATCGTCGGCCGCACCGCCAGCGCAGTTACTGGCAAGCTGGCGACAGGTACCTACGATTTCACCGCCGAGGGTATCGTCAACCGGCCACACGCTGATCCGTGGTATGTGCAGGCCCTGCGCCTCGTGCATGCGAGTCCGTCGCCGCTGGCATTACGCCAGGACGCCGTACCCGGTTACCGCAGCCTGCCTGTCGCCGATAGTTATGCCCTGGTCGATTACCCGCTGGTCTGGTATCGGCCCAGTGATGGTATGCAGGACCTGGTATCGTTTCTGTATAACAAACATGGTGATGCCCCGGCCCGTACCGATATCAGTCACAAGTTGCGTGGTCTGCACCTGCCGGCTACCCGTCTGCGGCCCGCTGTCAGCCAGTATGCCTTTCGTGACCTGATTGCCGACCGCGATTATTCCGCGCTACGAGACCGCATTGTCCTGATCGGTAGCGCCGATGATCCGGCGATGATCAATGCCGCGACCATGCTTGATGACATGCTGGCCGGACAAACCGCGATGATCCCGTACTGGGCAGTATTGGTGAAGGCATTGCTGGCACTGTTTGCCATGAGCTATTTGTTGTTGCTTCATCGCCTGCGCGCGCAGACCAGCATGCTACTGACGTCAATTGCTGTGGGCGCGATCCTCGTCGCACAATTCGGTTTTATGCTCATCCAACAGGCCTGGTTACCGCTCGGCACGGTGCTGGCAGCACTCGTGCTCGGACACTTTATTGTGTTTGCCTCTCACAAGCGTCATCAACAAACTATTGCCTTGTCCGCTAACCATGACATGACCTTGCGCACACTGGCGCGTTACCAGATTGATGGCGGTGAGCTGGAACATGCCCTTGTCACCCTGCAGCAGTCTGACAACAGTGACGAGGCGCTGGCCTTGCTGTACCGGTTGGGTATCGAGTACGAGCGGCAACGCAAATATACGCGGGCACTGGAATGCTTCAAGCACTTGCACAGCAGGCAACGCAATTACCAGGACGTGCGTGCGCGGATCAATACCCTTGAGCATGCCGGTGATCCAACCGGTACCCTCTCGGCCTTTAACGGTGCGCGGACCTTGATCATGCCGTCACACGGTGTGGAAACCCCCGTGCTTGGGCGTTACGAGATTGAACGGGAACTCGGCCGCGGGGCGATGGGCGTGGTGTACCTCGGGCGCGATCCGAAAATCCAGCGGCAGGTCGCGATAAAGACCGTGGAGTTGAAACAGTTCAGTAGCTCTGAAGCACAGAATATTACGGCACGGTTTTTCCGCGAGGCGGAGGCCGCCGGTAAACTCAACCACCCGAACATCGTGACGATCTTCGACGCCGGCGAAGACGGCGACCTCGCCTACATCGCCATGGACTATGCCGCCGGCAAACCGCTCAGTACCTGGACTGCGCCGGACCAGTTACTGCCGATAGAAACCGTTTGCCATATCATCGCGCAGGTGGCACAGGCAATCGATTATGCGCACCGGCAAGGCATCGTGCACCGTGATATCAAGCCCGGTAATATTATCTATGACCCGGATGATGAGCGTGTCCGTATTACGGACTTTGGTATCGCCCGTATTACGGACTCGAATGCCACGCGCACAGGTACGCTGCTCGGCAGCCCGTCGTACATGGCGCCTGAGCAGGTAACCCAGTCCAAAGTGGATGGCCGCGCGGATATCTTCAGCCTCGGTGTCACCCTGTACCAATTATTGACCGGCGAGTTACCGTTCCAGGGCGACAGCCTTGCCAGTGTGGCCTACCAGATCACAAACAAGAAACATAACAGCGTGCGCGAACTGCGACCTGAACTCAGCATCAAGATCACACGGATCGTGAACAAGGCCCTGCAGAAGAAACCGGAAAAACGCTACGAGTCTGCCGCTGATATGGCGACGGCCTTGCAGAAGGTTTGAGGCACTCGCGATGATGCACTATGCCATATATGGTGAATCGGATACCGGCCGGGTCCGCGCGCGCAATGAGGACAGTATTGACTGGTACCATGACAGCGATGGCCATACTGTGCTCGCCGTGCTCGCCGACGGGGTAGGTGGCACTACTGGTGGCGAGGTGGCGAGCCAGCTGGCAGTCGAGGCTGTGCGTAGCAAAACGCTCGAACTCATGCGCGATGCCACCGGATGCCAGCCACAGGCCCTGTTACAGCAGGCCATTGCCGAGGCCAACCACATCGTGTTCGAGGGCCGCCAGAAAACTCCCGAACTGGCACAGATGGCAACCACGCTCGTCGCCGGCCTTGCCTGCGATGAGCGGCTGGTCATCGCACATATCGGTGATTCGCGTTGCTACCGTCTGCGCGGTGACGAGTTTGTGGCACTGACACGCGATGATACCCTTACCGAGCAAATGGTCGAAGAAGGCGTGATCACGGCTGAACAGAAAGAAGGTTCCGGTTTCAATCATATTCTCACACGCTCGCTCGGCAGCCAGGACCAGGTCGAGGCCCATATCCGGCAACTGGAGACACAAGCCGGGGATGTTTACCTGTTTTGTTCGGATGGACTGAGCGGTATGCTTGATGATGATGCAATTCATAACATACTCCGGGGAGCCGAGAGTCCTTCCCGCGCCAGCGATGAACTGATTCGCCAGGCCAATGCCGCCGGTGGTGATGACAATATATCCGTATTAATACTTGAGTGTTCACAATAGCAGGAGACACGGCATGGCAAAGCTTGTACTTATGGTCGATGGTGTCGGCGTCAATCAATTCGAACTGAAAGGTTCGAAACTGACGATTGGTCGCTCAACAGACAGTGATGTGCATATCGACGACCTTGCGGTAAGCAGTCGGCATGCCGAGGTCGAAGTGAACCAGGATGAGAATTTCGGCAACATGACGTACTGGGTCAATGACCTGGGCAGTACCAACAAGACCTTTGTCAATGATGCCGAGGTCAGCCGCCATCGCCTGCATAACAACGATATCATCCGCATCGGCTGGAACGAGTTCAAGTTTGTTGACGAGAACGAGGTCGATACCGAGAAGACTGCCTATATCCTGCAGGACACGAACACCCCCACGGACTTCTGATCTCCGACAGACTATGAGAGCATGTGAGACATGGAAAAGCTCTCACTGACCTTCATTGTCATCGGCGCACTGCTACTGGCCGGGCTGCTTATAAATACGCTTGGCCGTCGTACCCGCCTGCCGCGCGTCACCCTGTTACTGATATTCGGTTTCGCTATTGGTCCGACAGGTTTCGATATCCTGCCCGATAATACCCGCAACTGGTTCCCGTTTATTGCCAACCTGGCACTGGCCATGATTGGTTTTCTGCTCGGCGAAAAGCTAAGCCGGCATAATCTGCAACAGCATGGCCGCTATATCATCATTATATCGCTGGCCGTGGTAATCATGACCACGCTGGTCATGTTCGGTGGTTTGTGGATGATCGGCGTGCCTGCCGGCATGGCGCTGTTGCTCGCCGGTATTGCCACGGCGACAGACCCTGTCGCAACCTCGGATGTTGTCCGGGAACTAAAGTCAGGTGGTCGTTTTACTTCCGTATTACTTGGTATCGTTGCGGTCGATGATGCCTGGGGCCTGATCCTGTTCAGTGTATTGTTGTCCATCGGGCACATTCTCAATGGCGATGGCACCGCTAACGGTACTATTCTTTTGCACGGTCTGTGGGAGCTGGTCGGTGCTATCGGTCTCGGCGTGCTGCTCGGCCTGCCCATGAGTTACCTGACAGGCCGCCTGCGCCGCGGCGAATTTACACTCATAGAGGCCCTCGGCATGGTGTTCCTGTGTACCGGCCTGGCGATGCATCTGGAAGTCTCCTACCTGCTGGCAACCGTGGTCATGGGGACGACGGTGGCTAACATTGCGCATCATTCGCAACGGCCGTTTCACGCTATAGCCGATATCGAAATGCCGATACTGATCCTGTTCCTCGTTCTGGCCGGGGCCTCGCTACAACCAGCGATGCTCGAAACGGCGGGCTTGATCGGTGCTGGCTATGTCGTATTGCGTATTGCCGGTCGGCTTGCAGGAGGCTGGCTCGGCGGCATTATGGTAAGAGACATTACTTGCGGCAAATGGACCGGCATCGGCCTGATGCCGCAGGCGGGTGTTGCCACGGCCATGGCGCTCGTGTCGTTGCAGCATTTTCCGCAATGGGGGGAAACAATCCTGCCGATCGTGATCGCCACAACCGTATTGTTCGAGATCGTTGGCCCGATCCTGACGCGTTACGCCTTGCGTCACAGCGGGGAGGCGGAACAGGGTGAACAAGAACGTGCCGGTAAGGGCAAGACGTTGCGTCAGGAATAACGCAACGTCACGTTGGCAGTCATCAGCCTGCTCGTGAACGGTATCGGTATTATGAACATTATGCTTGTGTCAGTCACCGAACGCACACGCGAGATTGGCATCCGTCTGGCCATCGGTGCCCTCGAACGGGAAGTGCTGCTACAGTTCCTTGTCGAAGCGGTCGTGCTGTCGTCGTTTGGTGGCGTCATCGGCATCATGGTCGCGGTGGGCGGTACCTTCGGCCTGGCCTCCCTCATGAACGGCCCGGTCGTGCTCAACCCCGGCATTATGTTGCTGGCCTTTTTGTTTTCTGCCGCAGTCGGTGTGATCTTCGGGTTTTACCCGGCGCGCAAGGCGGCGCGCCTGGATCCCATCGACGCCCTGCGTTACGAATAAGGCTGTTCAATGCGATACATGTACAGGGGGAACCACTTTCAGATAAACTTCGCGATGGAAGTGGTGGCGACGCACAGATTCCTGAATCAGCGCATGCGGATACATATCTTTCTTTCTACGCTGCTGTCGGCAGCTGCAATGTTACTCACCCCTGGTCAGGCCAGTGCTGAACAAATACGCATCGCAGTGGCAAGCAATTTCGTTGATACTCTGAAAGCCATTGCAGAACCTTTCGAGACTCATACCGGGCATAACGTGACGCTGATCGTGGGTTCAACCGGCAAGCACTATGCACAGATCAAGCAAGGCGCGCCGTTTGATGTTTTCTTCGCCGCTGATAGCAACCGACCGATGTTGCTGGAAAACGAGGGCGATGCCGTAGCCGGCAGCCGGATTACCTATGCGCTGGGCAAGATCGTATTGTGGAGTCCGAAGGCCGGTTATGTTGATGCGCAAGGCAGGATCCTGGAAAGAGGGGATTTTCGTTACCTGGCAATTGCCAACCCCGAACTCGCACCTTACGGCAAGGCGGCGCAGCAAGTCCTGCAGACGCGCGGCTTATGGGGTCAACTCAAGGCACGCCTCGTAAGGGGAGAAAATATTGGCCAGACCTTCCAGTTTGTGAAAAGCGGCAATGCCGAGCTTGGCTTCGTCGCGTACTCGCAGGTAAAGCGTCCCGCTCAGCCATTGGCAGGCTCGCTGTGGCAAGTGCCGCAGACGCTGTACACACCCATCGAACAGCAAGCCGTGTTGTTACGGGAGAGTGATGCAACCCGCGCCTTTATGTTATATGTGCGCAGTGATGACGCGTTGAAGATCATCCATGATTATGGCTACGATACACCGTAATGCTGGCTGAAGCCGACCTTACTGCGCTTGCGATCACCCTGAAACTCGCGGTAGTAACAACCGTGGTCCTGTTATTACTGGGCACGCCACTTGCCTGGTGGCTGGCACGCAGCCACTGGCGGTTCAAGTTCCTGCTCGAGGCAGTGGTGGCCCTGCCAATCGTGTTGCCACCGACCGTGCTGGGTTTCTACCTGCTTATAGCCCTCGGTCCGCATGGCCCGGTGGGCGGACTTATGACATCGCTGGGTGGCAGGCCACTTGCCTTCACCTTTAGCGGCCTTGTCATTGGCTCGGTCATCTATTCGATGCCGTTTGTTATCCAGCCACTGCAAAATGCCTTTACCGCCGTCGGTCAGCGCCCTCTGGAAGTGGCCGCCACGCTGCGTGCCTCACCACTGGATCGTTTCTTTACGGTGGCGCTGCCACTGGCGCGCCCCGGCTTTATTACCGCCGCGGTGCTTGGTTTTGCCCACACGCTGGGCGAATTCGGCGTGGTGTTGATGATAGGCGGTAATATCCCCGGCGAAACCCGGGTCGTGTCTATCGCCATTTATGATCATGTCGAGGGTCTTGAATACATGCACGCTCACTGGTTGTCGGGCTTACTGCTACTGATGTCATTCCTCTTGTTGATTACGGTATACGCACTTAACCGTCGTTTCCGGGTGATACAGCCGTGACCATCGACGCCAGATTTCAGATCGAGAAGGGTGGCTTTATGCTCGATGTTGACCTGAACCTGCCTGCCCGCGGCATCAGTGTGTTGTTCGGCCCGTCGGGCTGTGGCAAGACCACATTGCTACGTGCGATCGCCGGGCTTGACCGTTATCGCGATGGTTTTCTCAAAGTGGGTGACATGATCTGGCAAGAAGGCGATCTGTTTGTCCCGCCGCACCGACGTCCCATGGGTTATGTCTTCCAGGAGGCCAGCCTGTTCGCACATCTCACCGTGAGACGCAATCTCGAGTATGGCGTCAAACGACTGCCAAGGGCAGAGCGTAAACTGTCGGTGGAGCAGGCCATTGAACTGCTGGATATCGGGGCGCTGTTGGCGCGCAAACCTGATACCTTGTCGGGTGGCGAACGCCAAAGGGTGGCGATCGCGCGGGCACTGGCCGTCAGCCCCAGGCTGTTGTTGATGGATGAACCCCTGGCCGCATTGGACCTGGAACGTAAACATGAGATCCTGCCTTATCTTGAGTCCCTGCATCAGGCGCTCGATATCCCGCTGATCTATGTCAGTCATTCCCCCGATGAAGTAGCGCGTCTCGCGGACCATCTTGTGTTGCTCGATGCAGGCAGGATCCGGGCCTCGGGTGCGATCAGCGACATGTTGACCCGGCTCGATCTGCCCCTTGCCCACGACAGCGATGCGGCAGCGCTTATTGAAGCGACTGTGGCCGGTCATGACGAGGACTATCATCTGACGTACCTGGATTTTGCCGGTGGACGGTTTACCGTGATACGCAAGGCATTGCCGCCGGGCAGTACGGTACGATTGCGCGTCGCTGCACGCGATGTCAGCCTGACTCTTGAGCCCCAGACCGACACCAGTATCCTGAATATATTCCCCGCCATCATTGATGAAGTAATTCCTGAGGGACAGGCGCAGGTGACGGTACGGTTGATGGTGGGAAATGTGCCTATGTTGGCCCGGGTGACGCGCAAATCCGCCTCGCTACTGGATTTAAAACCCGGCAAATGCGTGTATGCCCAGGCGAAAAGTGTTGCCTTGTTGTCCTGAACCCGGTTTCATAGGAAGAACCGGATTTACAGAGAAATATTTTTCAGTATGAGTAAAATCTTTTTATGGTATTTGTTTGATACTACCGTTAAGCGACATTGATATGGATTTGATGGAGGCAGGCGGATGAATAATAAAAAGCCAAAACCGGTTAATTCCTTGATGAATGGCCGATTCCTGTTCTTTCAGGAATTTCTGAAGCATCCACTTCAGATTGGCTCGATTATTCCCAGCTCACGTTTCCTTGAGCGGCGTATTCTGGAGGCCGCTGCGATCGGTTCGGCCAGGACCATCGTGGAACTGGGCGCCGGTACGGGTGGCATTACACAAGCAATACTCCGTGAGATGCCCACAAATGCGAGGCTGTTAAGTATCGAAATCAACCCGCATTTTCACGCCCTGATCAGCAACATCGACGATGATCGGCTCATCGCACACCTGGGTAATGCCACCAGTCTACAGGCTATTATCTCACTGTATGGGCTGAGTGCTCCGGATGTCGTCATTTCCGGTATCCCTTTTTCCACTATGAGCCATAGCGAAGGCGCGCAGATTATCGAGGCAATCTCGTCTTCGCTCGCCGCGAACGGGCGTTTTGTCGCATACCAGGTGAGCAACCGCGTCGCCTCGTTGTGCCGACCCTACCTGGGAAGAGAGCAGGAAATGCTGGAGCTTCTCAACATCCCGCCCATGCATGTCTACCAGTGGGCGAAAAGCCGTGCTTGATATATGCATGCAAGGAGGGGGGAGAACGTGCAGAGTTTGCCCCTGCTCATCCCGGTGATAACCTGGTCCATATTCCTATTGTGCCGGCACCGCGCAACCCAGCCCCACATTGGCCTGCACCAGCAAGGTTGCGGTAATGGTCCAGATCCCGAAGCCTATGACAAGAGCCCCGGCGAAGTGACGTACTCGCGGGTGTTGCAGGAATTTTGACGCCTTGCCGGCCAGCAGGCCAACTCCGAGCAGTGCGGGCAGGGTGCCCAGGCCGAAACTCAGCATGAAGGCGCCACCTTCCATCCAGCCACCGGCGGCAAAACTGAATACGAGCATGCTGTAGACAAGCCCGCAGGGCAGCCAGCCCCATAACAGGCCGAGCGCAAAAGCCTGGCCGGGATTGTGTAGTGGCAACAGGCTGTTGGCCAGACCGCTGACGCGCTGCCACAACAGGCCGCCAAGTTGTTCAAGACGTTGCAGGCCAAACCACCAGCCACCGAGGTACAGGCCGAGGATGATCATGAACACGCCGGCGACGATGCGCAGGTAGAACCAGCCGCTGTACTCCTGTACGAGCGTGCCGGCGCTGTAGCCGAGATAGCCGACGATCGCTCCCGCTACGGTATAACTGCTGATCCGGCCAACGTTATAGGCTATCGCGTAGGGCAGCATGCTCGAGGTTTTCGCCCGTACCGCGGCAGGCAGGCCGTGCATCATCGCCGCGGCAATACCGCCACACATGCCGACGCAATGCACGCCGCCGAACAGCCCGGTCAGAAAGGCGGTCAGGTAGGGGGTGGAACTGATCAGGAAGGGGCTGATATCCATGACTAGACAGTTGGCAAATATGCTCGTAATTATAAGCCATTAGACGTCTTTAAAGTATTACCTGACTACGATACAGGGTTTTCAATACCAGTTTATATCCTGGTGGACAGGTAGTTACAGTGTCGCTTATGCTTGTCCGCTGATGTTGTAGTGGTCTGTCCAATTGCAGATTTGGT
>JASFME010000010.1:0-24557 GCA_050117725.1 Granulosicoccaceae bacterium
CGCTGCCGGATAACAGCCGCGGGCTGCTAAATCAAATCTACTTGCGCGAAGGACGATTGTTTGAAGTTGGTCGTGACAACGAGGTATTGCTCAGCGAGGAATTTGCCCATGCGCATGATCTGCGAACCGGTGACAGGCTGCGCGCGACGATCAATGGCCGGCGCAAGACACTGACGATTGTCGGCCTGGCACTGTCACCTGAATACATCTACCAGATCGCCCCCGGCGCTGTGTTTCCTGATTATGCACGTTACGGTGTGATGTGGATGGCGCGCCGACCACTGGCGACTGCCTATGATATGGAAGGCGCATTCAACAACGTGACGATAACCATGAGTAAAGGAAGCCGTGCAGATGAGGTGATCGATCGTCTTGATGAGCTATTGAAGCCATATGGTGGTCAGGGCGCCTACGCGCGCAAGGACCAGCTTTCGAACCGTTTCCTGAGCGAAGAACTCAAACAGCAACGTACTATCGCCACGGTCTTTCCGGTGATCTTCTTTGGCGTGGCAGCATTTTTGCTGAATGTTGTGATTAGCCGCCTGATAAGCCTTGAACGCGAACAGATCGCCGTACTGAAGGCGTTCGGTTACAGCAACATCGCCATTGGCCTGCATTACGTCAAGCTGGTTTTGTTGATCGTCGCGATTGGTGTGATCGGTGGTGTTGCTGCAGGCATCTGGATGGGCAAGGGAATGAGCAATATCTATATGGGTTTATACAGCCTGCCATTCATGATCTATGTACTGAAACCAAAAGTTATCATCGCGGCCGCAGTGATCAGCATGCTGGTCGCGGTACTGGGCACATTGCATGCGGTTCGCCATGCAGTTCGTTTACCGCCGGCGGAGGCGATGCGCCCTGAGCCACCTGCGATCTATCATGCAACCATAGTTGAACGACTCGGCATGCAACGCTGGTTTACCCAGTCAACGCGAATGATATTACGACATATTGAACGGCAACCCTTCAAGTCATTGCTTACCACACTCGGTATTGCTATGGCTTGCGGAATCATTATGATTAGCGGCTTCCAGGAAGATGCGATTGACTATATGGTTGAGGTTCAATACGGCCTGAGTCAGCGTAGTGACCTGTTGGCAAACTTCACCGAACCGACTTCGAAGCGTGCTTTGTATTCGTTGCGCAGCGTGCAGGGTGTGGAACAGGTGGAAGGTTTTCGTAGCGTGCTGTCACGATTACGTTATCAACATCGCGAATATCGCACTTCGGTTGAAGGGGTGGAGCCAGATGGCCAGCTGGTACGCCTGCTGGATACCAGATTGAATGTTATTGAACTGCCGGAACAGGGGATAGTGCTTACCGATTACCTGGCAGAGCTATTACATATCAATCCGGGTGATTTATTGACTGTTGAGGTGCTGGAGGGCAATCGACCAACGGTACAGGTACCGGTTGTCGGAACGACAAAGCAATACCTGGGCGTGAATGCTTACATGCAACGTACTGCCCTGAATCGCTTGTTGAAGGAAGGCGATGCAATCTCCGGTGCGTATTTGCGAGTGGATGATATGTACCAGCGACAGGTGTATGTCGAGTTGAAAGACATGCCGCGGGTCGTGGGTGTCGTTGAACAAACCTCCGCCATCCGCGCCTTCTACGATACGCTCGCAGAATCCGTGTTGTTTTTCACATTTATTTCCACCTTGCTGGGTGCGAGTATTTCGTTTGGTGTTATCTACAACAGTATGCGTATTGCCCTGTCCGAACGTAACCGTGAACTGGCCAGTCTGCGCGTGCTGGGTTTTACGCGTGGCGAGGTTGCCTACATTCTACTTGGTGAACAGGTATTGTTGACTATTGCAGCACTCCCACTTGGCATGCTGATTGGCTACGGGCTATGCGCCTACCTGGCATTCCGGTTTGATACTGATCTGTACCGTATCCCTCTCGTGCTGGGCATGAATGTCTATGCCTTTGCCGCACTGGTTGTGATTTTTTCATCACTCATTTCCGGCATCATGATCTGGCGGAACCTCGCTCATCTCGATATGGTAGCGGTACTGAAGACCAAGGAATAACAACTATGCGCAATCCACTGCGTAAACATCCTGTTATCGTGATCGCGGCAATTGCACTCGCCGCATTGCTGGTCTGGGGATTTTGGCCACGACCGCTATTGGTCGAGGTTGTCGAGGTAGTGCGTGCCCCCATGACTGTGACTATCGAGGAGGAGGGACGTACGCGTGTCATTGATCGTTATGTGATTGCTGCGCCGGTCGATGGCGTGGCATGCCGAATTCAACTGGATGTCGGTGATGATATTCAACAGGACCAGCTGCTTATGTTCATCTCGCCGCTTGAGTCGCAGGTACTCGACCCGCGTAGCCGTGCCGAGGCCCAGGCGCGCGTCGCCGCGGCGGAATCGGCGCTGCGCGCCGCACGTGAAGAGGCTCGCGCAGCAGATGCCGCTGCCGATCTCGCCATCAAGGAACTGGGGCGTTTGCGACCGCTTGCCGACCGCGGACTGATTTCCCGTGATGCCTATGATCAGGCGCAGACCACCGCGCAAACTGCCAATGCGGCGAGGCGCTCGGCCAATTTCAGGGTCGAGGTAGCACAGTATGAACTGGATGCCGCCCGTAGCGTGTTGCAGTATTCCGCTGCGACGCAAAGCGGTGGCTCGCCCGAGCGGGTTGCAGTACGCGCGCCGATCACTGGCAAGATACTCAAAGTGCCGCATGAATGTGAAGGCCCGGTCCGCACCGGAGAAGCGTTGCTCGAAGTGGGTGACACTTCGCGACTGGAGGTCGAAGTCGATGTGTTATCTGCCGATGCTGTGAAGATCAAACCTGGTATGCAAGTACTGTTTGAACGTTGGGGTGGTGAGGGTGCACTAGAGGGTGTCGTGCGCGTTATCGAACCTGTGGGCTTCACCAAGATTTCGGCACTCGGCGTCGAGGAACAACGCGTTCTGGTCATTGTAGATTTCACTTCACAACCTGAATTGTGGCAACGACTTGGTGATGGATATCGTGTCGAGGCAAGTTTTGTGCTGTGGCAGGATGATAATGTTCTGCAAGTTCCTGCCAGCAGCCTGTTCCGTGCCAATAGTGGCTGGGCCGTTTTTGCTGTCGATGGCAAGCATGCCCGCTTGCGTGACGTGCAGGTGGGACGAAGAAACGGTCTGGTCGGGCAAATCCTCGGTGGCCTGAACGAGGGTGAACGGGTTATCGATCACCCCGCTGAAGATGTGGAAGATGGCCGCGTAATCAAACCGCGCCAGGTGGCCGACAAATCAAGGTTGGAGCACCCGTAGTAAAACATGATTGCTGTCTGTGGTCGCGCACCGGACCTGCCCATGTGACAAAAGGTGGCGGACTACGTCAGGAATCTCTGAACAAAGGAAAAAGGGCGGCATGAAAAAACTCAAACATGAAAACGAGTTGGTGAAAGCGGCGATCGCTGCAGGTGTCAGGTACGGAGAGGAGCGGGGTGTCGTGAAATTCGAAGCGACGGACTCGGCAAACGAGAAGATTGAATATATTTACCGCTTGCTGGTGCACGACAAGATCATCCAGCCCTTGCCGGCCGATCAGGTTTCACAAAAAGCCATGCGGCACCGCCTCGCGATCTGGATAGCAAAGCAACTGCCAGAAGATCATCCATTGTTAAAGTAGCTGCAAGAATAAGCAGGGTGGCTTGAATGTCGAGCAAAATCGGTCTGGTCAGCGACGTCCATGCCTTCCCCGAGCCACTGGCGGAAGCATTGGCACTGTTCCGGCTAAACGCGGTTCAACACATTCTCTGTGCGGGTGATATCGCCGGATATGGTAACGATCTGGATACGAGCGTCGCGCTATTGCATGAGTATGGTTGCCAGTCAATCACGGGAAACCATGATCTGTGGTACCTCGAGGATATGGCTGAGGCGCCGGACCACCCGACGGCGCAGTATTTGCGCAGCTTGCCCACAGTCATCGAGATGACTGTTGAAGACGTCAGTTTGTACATGGTACATGCCAGCCCGCCGGACTCATGTATCGACGGCATCCGTTTGCTTGACCAGCAGGGTGAGTTGTTGCCCGAGCTCTGGCAGGCCTGGGCCGGGCAATTGCAGGGCTTCGGGCACGATGTATTGATTGTCGGCCACACGCACCAGGTATTCGCGGAGCAGCTGGGCGATACCCTGGTGATCAATCCCGGCAGTACCCGCTACAACCATAGCTGCGCGATCCTGACCCTGCCCGAATGCACGGTAGAATGGTTGCCGTTATCGAGCCAGGCGCTGCAACGGGTATGGAACTGGAGCGACGAGTTTAAATCCTGAACCTCATCAGGTTTGTTTCTTTTTCTCAATCAGTGTTTCGATCAGGTCCATCGGCAGCGGGAAGACGATGGTGTTCGAACGTTCATTGGCAATCTCGGTCAGGGTCTGCAGGTAACGCAGTTGTATGGCCTGTGATTGCTGGGAGAGTTTCTTCGCGGCTTCGAGGAGTTTTTCCGAGGCCTGCATTTCCCCTTCGGCATGGATGACCTTGGCGCGCCGCACGCGTTCGGCCTCGGCCTGCTTGGCAATTGCACGCACCATGCTTTCATCGAGATCGACATGTTTGATCTCGACATTGCTGACCTTTATTCCCCAGGCGTCGGTCTGGGCATCGAGAATAGCCTGGATATCCGTGTTCAGGCGTTCGCGTTCGGCGAGCATTTCATCAAGTTCATGCTGGCCAAGTACGGAGCGCAACGTGGTCTGCGCCAGCTGGCTCGTGGCCATGTAGAAGTCCTCGACCTGGATAATGGCCTTGTCCGGCTCGATGACGCGGAAATACACTACCGCATTGACGTGGACCGAGACATTGTCGCGCGAGATGACGTCCTGGCTTGGCACATCCATAACGATGGTACGCAGGTCGACGCGTACCATTTGCTGTATCAACGGGATAATGATGATGAAGCCGGGACCTTTGACTTTCCAGAACCGTCCCAACAGGAAAACGACGCCACGTTCATATTCGCGCAGGATCTTGATCGCGCTGACCAGGAACATGACGACAAAGACCAGTAATGTGTAGAAGACATACGGGGTCATGTTTGTTTCTCCTCTGTATTTGTTCCGGTGGGTTCGACTTGCAGGGTCAGGCCTTTCATACCGGTGACCCTGACCTGCTGGTCCTTGTGCAGGGGTGTGTGCGTCGTGGCCTGCCAGGTTTCGCTGTGCAGGCTGACCTGGCCCTTGTCGGTGAAATCCGCCAGCACGATTGCTTTGCTGCCGATCAGTTGCTCCATGCCGCTGACCACGGGTCGTCGTCGCGCCCTGATCGCCATCCCGACAATGAAGATAAACACGAGTGCACTCGTCGCAGTAAAGGTGATGATAATGGAGATATCAATGCCGAAGCCGGGCACGTCGGTCTCGATCAGAATAATCGAGCCAAACAGGAAGGCGACGGCGCCACCGATGCCGAGGATGCCGAAACTTGGCTCAAAGGCCTCGCCGACCATGAGGGCGACACCAAGCAGGATCAGTCCCATGCCGGCATAGTTGATCGGTAACAACTGCAGGGCGTACAGCGCGAGCAGCAGCGAGATGGCGCCGATCGTACCAGGCACGATGGCGCCGGGGTTGGCAAATTCAAAGATCAGACCATAAATGCCGATCAGCAACAGGATATAGGCGACATTCGGATTGGTGATCACGCCGAGCAGGCGGTTGCGCCAGTCCGGCTCGTAGTCGACCACGGTGAGCCCGGCGGTCTGCAGGATGAGCTTGCGGCCCTGCACGGTGATCTCGCGGCCATCGATCTGTTCGAGCAGGTCGCTCAGGCTGCTGGCAACGATATCAATGACATTGAGCTTGAGGGCCTCGCTGGCCTGCAGACTGGCCGCTTCCCGCACGGCCTGTTCCGCCCAGTCCTGGTTACGGCCGTGTAACTCGGCCAGCCCGCGCAGGTAGGCAACGGCATCATTGACCACCTTTTGTTGCATCGCATCCTTGCCCTCGGCAGGCGCCGGTTTATCCTTCTGCGGCGTGCCCGGCTCCTTTTCCGGGCCGGGTGCACCGGGCAAACCGCCACCGATCTGCACCGGCGTGGCGGCGCCGAGATTCGTGCCGGGTGCCATCGCGGCAATATGGCTTGCATACAGGATGTAGGTACCGGCGCTGGCGGCCCGCGCACCGGTCGGTGCGACGTATGTGGCGACGGGCACGGGCGAATTGGTGATGTGCTTGATGATGTCGCGCATCGAGGTGTCGAGTCCACCGGGGGTGTCCATGCGGATGACGACGAGCCGGGCATGTTGCTGCACGGCACTGTCGAGCGCGCGCTCGACATAATCACTCGTCGCCGGGCCGATGGCGCCATCGATGCTGAGCTGCAGGATCGGCCCATTCCCGTCCTGGGCCGCAACCATGCCGGGCAGCAGCCCGCAGGCCAACAACAGAATTTGTAGTATGCGCGTTGTCACGTGTCACTCGATCCTTCAAGTTGTCACAAGCCGGTTTGCAGGCCACACATACGCACTGTAGCGCTGGCCCACCGGTATGTCGATAAATCTGCTGACTAGCGTTTGTCCAGTGGTATTCCACGCGGCATGCGCGGTATCGGCCGCGGCGCGGCCAGGCCGCTGCCCCCGCAGCGTACCGGCACAGCTGCCTGGCCACTGTTATTACCGGTATTGGCCTCCGCGCGGATCCCGGTCAGTTCGTAACGCACGGTATGCCTTGCCCGGATCGGGTTGTTATCGGTCCAGTGTATGGTGGGTTGGCCCCTCAGCAAGCGCGTGCCTGTATCGACCCGGAGCAACGGGATGCGCGCGGTTTTGCTGCCGTCCTCGACGCGTTGCAGGTATACGCCGCCAGCGCTGTACATGGCGCTGTTCAGGGCACCACCAAGGTTTTCCAGCCGGACCCGGGGCCGGCAGTCATCATCGTAGTTGACCCGCGTGATGGCCAGGTCAGGCAGGGGCCGGGCATGGGCAACGGGTGCTGGCGCACCGATCAGCAATGCCAGTAGTAACACCACCACTTCGTCGTGTATGACGCCAGTAGCAAAGCCTGATCCGGACATTGTCGCCATGTCGTACCCTTGTCTCCGCTGGAGGAACAGGCCGTTTGCGATTAACGCCGGATATCCCGCCGCAAACGTTCGAGGGTGCTGGATCGGCAGCTGAAGCTGTTCATCTCGTCGCTCCTTTTTCGATAATGAAAAGTCTGTCCGAGGATATGACGCTCGTTCCAACTATCCTGACATACCGCGTGTCAGTAGCGATTTGATCCGGATCAACGCCGGCAGGATGTGTGGTTAAGGGTTATCCGCATCGCAACTACCCTTGCGTACCCAGACGCCTTTTTCGCAACGCAACATGGCACCGGTGCCGGCACAGACGTAGTCACCATCCTGAAAAGCCGTATTGTTGTAGTAACAGGTCGGCATGTCTTCGACCTCCATGCCTAGCAAGGCATGTTCTTCATCCATTTCTTCGATGACGGGAGAAGTTTTCAGTTCCGGATCGATAGAACCTACCTGGGCGGGCTTGTGTTGCGTAGTCATCATCAAGTCCTCTATATGTAATGGTACGAATGATATTGCCTAATAATACGCCTATATCGTGGAGGGTAAAGAGGCAACCGTTACAACAATGGCACAGTGTATGTGCCAGGTGCGCAGACAGGCGCTAGAATAATAATACTCTGGGCAAAATGTTATTAAGGCAAGCGATGAATGGATAGCTACAGCACCCTTAAATTGGTACACATCGTATCCAGCACCGTACTGTTCGGCACGGGACTGGGCACGGCATTTTACATGTGGCGGGCACACCGTAGTGGGGATCCGCTAGTGATTGCGGCGGTGGCGCGCAATGTCGTGCTGGCCGACGGCTGGTTCACGGCGCCGGCGGCGATCGTGCAACCGGTGACCGGTTTCTGGCTCATGTCCGTGATGGGCTACAGTTTCACCCTGCCGTGGTTGAGCCTGTCCCTGTTGTTGTATGGCATTGCCGGCGTGTGCTGGTTACCGGTCGTGTACATCCAGATAAAGTTGCGCAACCTGGCACAACAGGCAGCGGCTGCCGGCACAGAATTACCGCCTATGTATCATGGTTTGATGCGCTACTGGTTTCTGCTCGGCTGGGTCGCCTTTGCCTCGCTGCTGTATATTTTTTACCTGATGATATTCAGGCCGGTATGATTGCTCATGCAGCCTGTTCATGAATTGCTGAATCGCATCCACTGGGATCCCGAATTCGGGAAAGGTGAGTTTGAACTCGGCTTCCTCGATCGGCTTGAGGGGAAGATTATTCGCCTGCCGTTTCGCGAGATTGTTTTTGAACCGGGCGAGCATTATTTTTTTCGTTACCTGGACGATGAGGGTGTCGTGCACAACGTCCCCTTTCACCGCATCAAGGAAGTCTATAAAAACGGTGAGCTCATATGGCGACGCGAGCATTAGACGAGACGGTATGCTGCTGATTGACGGCGCAATGGGCGAGGGTGGTGGCCAGATCCTGCGCTCCTCACTGGCCCTGTCGAACTGCCTTGGCCGACCTTTTCGTATTACCCATATCCGAGCCGCAAGACAAAGGCCGGGGCTGCAGCCACAGCACCTGGCCGCCGTCAGGGCCGCGGCTGCAATTTCCCGCGCCCGTGTCGAGGGCGATGAAAAGGGCTCGCAGGAACTCGTCTTCAGCCCGGGCAAGGTGGCCGCGGGTGAATATCACTTTGCCATCGGGACCGCGGGCAGCACCACGCTGGTGTTGCAGACTGTTTTGCCCGCGTTGTGCCTGGCCGATGGCCCTTCCAGCCTGTTACTCGAAGGTGGCACGCATAACCCGTTTGCGCCACCGTTTGATTTTCTGCAACACGCCTTTTTGCCCGTACTGAATCGTATGGGGCCAACGGTCACGGCAACCCTGGAACGTCCGGGTTTTGTACCCAAAGGTGGCGGGCGTGTGCATATCGGTATTCAGCCCGTCGCCAGCCTGCGGCCGCTGCACATTGCCGAGCGTGGCGCTATACGGCTTCAGCATGCCGAGGTGCTGTTGGCGCACTTGCCGGCACATATTGCCCGGCGCGAACTCGCGGTGCTCCAGCAAGGTCTGGGGCTGGCTGACAGCCAGATCTCGTTGCGCGTGGTGGAAGACGCCTACGGGCCGGGTAATGTGGTCTGCGTGGTGATCAAGAGTGACTTCATTACGGAATGCTTTACCGCCTTTGGCCAACGCGGCGTGCCTGCAGAACAGGTCGCAGGCGGCGTCGTGAAGGCGGTGCGTCATTACCTGCGGGCAGGTGTGCCGGTAGGCAAATACCTCGCCGATCAGTTGTTGCTGCCCATGGCACTGGCCGGCAGCGGCATGTTTGTCACACTGCAACCGAGTCTGCATGCATTGACCAACATGGAAGTGATTAACGCATTTATGGGTGTGCGGATACAGGCGGAAGAAATGCGCCCCGATACCTGGAAGATAAGCCTTGACTGAGCCTGACGGCTAGTCCTTCTCCTGACCCGGTGGCCGGAACTCCTGGAGTGGCTCATTCCATTCCGAAGCCTTTGTGTCCGTAATCTCGGTACCGAGATCGTCGACCGTCCCGACATCAATTGCGCCGGCCCAGTTTTCAGGTTCGGCACTGATCTCAATTTCCATGTCATACCAGTCACTGAAGCTTATCTCTTCGAGATCGCCATCAAAATGCTGGATTTCAACCGTTTCGCTGTCATCATCGACGGCAACGACCACAAACTTCTGGCCCTTGTCCCTGTGGAAATACCAGTTATCGACAATGGGATCGTTTTCAGTCGGCATAATTAAAAACCCTCGGCTATAACCTACACTGTTCATTATTGATCATCTTGAAAGAATTAAAAGCCTGAAAAATGCGATGAGGGAAAAACAATAATTTCCTCATAGTTATTTTTATCGGCCTGTTACAGGCCATTACTATAGTTAATCACAATATACTTTTGTTTGATTCAGATCATGATCATGACAGTCTGTTTATGGTAAAAATTAATAAATAATTATCCTGTATCCGAAGAAGGAAGGGGCACTATGAAGATTCCACTGCAGATCACTTTCCGCCATATGGAGCCGTCAGAGGCACTGGAGGCAAAAATCAGGGAGAAAGCCGAAGACCTGGAACGTTTTGTTGACTATATAATGCGTTGCCGGGTCACTGTTGAGGCACCGCACCAGCATCACCAGCAGGGCAAACTGTTTAACGTTAAAATTGATATCACCTTGCCCGGTGAGGAAATTATTGCGGATCGCCATCCGGCCAAGCACCAGGCGCACGAGGATGTGTATGTGGCATTGCGCGATGCCTTTAATGCGGCACGCCGTCAACTCGAAGATTATGTCCGCAAGCGCCGGGGCAAGGTAAAGACCCACGAAACCGTTCCTCATGGTCAGATCAAGTTGCTTGTTCCTGCTGAAGATTACGGCATGATTGAAACCACGGAGGGACGTGATGTGTATTTTCACCGCAATAGCGTCATTGATGCGGATTTCGATAAACTGGCGGTTGGCGACGCAGTCCACTTTAGTGAAGAAATGGGTGAAAAGGGACCGCAGGCCTCGACGGTACACGTTGAAGGCAAGCACCACGTAACGGATAAAAGCCTGTAGTGCCAATTCGATAATGCCACTTGATTAACTGAGAGAAAATATGTCGGCAGGGGAATACTGCAATCGTGAGGTGATCGTCGTTGACAAGGCCGAGTCAGTTCGCGAAGCCATCAGACTGATGCGCAGCAATCATGTCGGAGATGTGGTTGTCGTAGAACAGCAGGGCAATTTAACGGTGCCACTGGGGATACTTACTGACCGGGATATTGTCATCGAAATACTCGCCGAAGAAGTTGCACTCGATACTGTCACTATTGGTGATGTGATGAGCTATGAACTCGTCACGGTAGGCGAAGACACCATGCTCATGGATGCGATCAAACTGATGCGCAGCAAGGGCGTGCGCAGGTTACCGGTTGTCGACCAGCAGGGAGGCCTGGTCGGTTTGTTAACCGTTGATGATGTGCTTGATCTGATTGTGGAACAGATGTCTGACCTGGTGGCGCTGGTGTCGAACCAGATCAGTAAAGAACAAAAATTACGGGAATAGGTGGTCCGCAAACCCCACCGGCAGATTTATGTGTGCTTGAGTTTGCAGGCGGATAGCGCCTCGCGCCAGTCGTCCAGCAGTAACTGGTGTATGACCGCATCATCAGCACCGCGCTGCAGGTATTCTTTTTTTGCCGTGAGCCGCACTGTTTCCCAGCCCTCGGCGATGGCGCACTCTATCTTGATTTCCCATTGACCCTCTTGCGGCTCGACTTCAAACAGGTAAGCATCGATTTGCAACTCATCGAGGATGTTGGTAACTGTTTTACGGATTTGAGCAAGTTCGTTAATTGAGAGTGCCATGGTTACGACGTCTCCTGTTCGTTATTGTCATCCTCTTCCATAATGAGCGGGACAAAGGCGACATCAAGGACTGACTCGGTATGGGTGGTGCCATCCGTGTCCTTGGTTAATAACATGAGTTGCTGCGGCATGTAGGGCAGGCCCACCGGGATAATCATCCGTCCGCCGGGTTCAAGCTGTTCGATCAGAGCGGGGGGAATATGGCTGGCTGCCGCGGTAACGATAATGGCATCAAACGGCGCCTTTTCCGCCCAGCCCCTGTAACCATTACAGCAACGTGTCTCGATGTTGTCATAGCCAAGTTTTTTTAATCGCTTGCGGGCAGATTCGGCAAGCTCTTTTACCTTTTCAATCGTATAGACCTTTTTTACCAGCGTGGAAAGAATGGCGGCCTGGTAACCGGAGCCGGTGCCAATCTCCAGGACGGTGCTCTCAGGCGTGAGGTCCAGCAGGTCAGTCATCAAGGCCACAATATAGGGCTGTGATATGGTCTGCCCATAACCAATCGGCAGTGGCGCATTGTTGTAGGCAAACGGCAGGTACTCCGGGCCGACGAACTTTTCACGAGGCACACTGGCCATCGCAGTCATGACCTGCTCGGAGAACTTTTCCCTGCCCGTATAGGAGGCGGTATAGCCCGCTTCTCTTTGAATCTGTTCCAGCAGATGTTTGTGCTTGTCTTTCATCGCATTGACACTGGCATGCTATGTGGTGCCTTCCTGCCACGAGGTCAGGTAGTGTTGCTGTGCCTCGGTGAGCTGATCAATATGGATACCCATGGCGTCCAGCTTGAGTTGCGCTATTTCCCGGTCTATCTCGACAGGCACATTGTGTACGCGGTTGGCCAGTTGCCCATGGTTGTCCAGCATATGGATGGCGCACAGCACCTGGTTGGCAAAACTCATATCCATGACCGAGGAAGGATGCCCTTCTGCGGCGGCCAGGTTGACCAGCCGCCCTTCGGCCAGCAGCCGCAGCGTGCGCCCGTCGTGCAAGGTATATTCCTCCACCGATTCACGTGGCCGGGTTTTGCCGGTACTGAGCGCTTCGAGTGCCGGGATGTTGATCTCGACATTGAAGTGCCCGGCATTGGCCAGTACACAGCCATCTTTCATGACCTCCATGTGCGCCTTGTCGATGGCATGTTTGTCGCCGGTCACAGTGAGCATGAAATCGGATTCTTTTGCCGCCTCCAGCAGTGGCATGACCCGGTAGCCATCCATGCTGGCCTCCAGGGCACGCAGTGGATCGACCTCGGTGACGATGACATGTGCGCCATGACCTTTCGCACGCATCGCGACACCGCGGCCGCACCAGCCATAACCCACGACGGTGAAGGTCTTGCCTGCCAGCAGGATGTTGGTGGCACGAATAATGCCATCGAGCGCACTCTGGCCGGTACCGTAGCGGTTATCAAAGAAGTGCTTGGTCATGGCGTCATTGACCGCGATGATGGGGAACTTCAGGGCATTGTCAGCGGCCATGGCACGCAGCCGGATCACGCCGGTAGTGGTTTCCTCGGTGCCGCCGATCATGTGTTCGATCAAGTCGGTGCGGGTCTTGTGCATTTCACTGACAAGATCGGCACCATCGTCCATCGTCATCACCGGCCGGTGATCCAGCGCCGCCTGGATATGCCGGTAGTAGATCTCGGTGGACTCACCGCGGATCGCAAATACGGGGATGCCGTATTTTTCCACCAGCGCCGCGGCCACATCATCCTGGGTGCTGAGCGGATTACTCGCGCACAAGACGAGTTCGGCGCCGGCCGCTTGCAGGGTGCGGGCGAGATTGGCGGTTTCGGTCGTGATGTGCAGGCAGCCACTCATACGGATACCGGCTAGCGGGCGCTGTGCGGCAAGGCGTTGCATGAGGCCACGCAATACGGGCATCTCCTTGAGCGCCCAGTCGATGCGTGCTTCGCCCTGCTCTGCAAGTTCGGGCTCCTTGATATCGGCCATACAGCTATCCTTTATCCTTATCATTGCAGCTGAAAATGATTGTAAAGCTTAAATGTAATGGTATTCCTTGATCGAGAACAATAATCGATGTGGTACATTACTGCTCGCTAATACTCCAGATGGTTTATGAACAGTTGCGGTGATCATTTTGCCAGTATACCTTGGCGAAAGTCGGGATTCACGGAACAGAACGGCATACTGAAAACTATGCGCGAGCAATTTCTGGCTTTGAGTATGGCATTGTTTCTCATGTCACCGTCCTGGGCGGACAGTGACGTGGAGGACATACAGCAAATTCTGTCCCGGGATAAGGCACCGGTTGGTGTTGTGTTTGAAATAGCCAGTACCGACAAGGATTTTCTGACCCGGGTGCTTCCCGTGATCAGTAACCATGCCAGCCATCTTCGCCGACGCTTTCCGGATATCAAACTGGCCATCGTGTCACACGGGCTGGAGCAGTTTTCCTTGACGAAAGACGAAGCCGGCCAGGGTATACAAAAAAAAGTGGCCAGACTGGTCAGGGAACATGATATCCCGCTGCATGTCTGCGCCACATTCGCCAGTGCGCATGGCGTGGACAGGGATGCATTTATCGCCGTGGTCAATGTGGTACAGGCGGCAGCGACGCGAGTTGACAGGTATGAGGATGAGGGTTACGAGCGTGTTTTTCTGGAACCAGCGGAGTGCTGATAGCCAGGATGTTGCCTTTTATTCAAAACTGGTTAAACCGGCGCATTATTTCCCGTTCATCGTTTACCCCTGCAGAGTGGGCGAGGGCATTTGCGAGTTTGCCGTTACTAGATGCTTTGACCGACCAGGAGCAGCAATCTCTGCGGGATCTGGCAATCCTGTTTCTGCATGACAAGGTTATAGATGGGGCACACGAGCTGGTCATCAGCCGGCACATGACCCTGATTATCGCTTTGCAAGCATGCTTGCCGATATTGAGGCTCGGTCTGGACAGTTATGCAGGCTGGACAGCGGTGATTGTTTATCCATCGGGATTTGCACCGGAACGCATATACAGGGATGAGTACGGTGTTGAACACCGCGTACAGTCAAACCTGTCAGGTGAGGCCTGGCAGCACGGTCCAGTGATCCTGGCCTGGGATGCCAGCCAGCAGGCAGGCCGGATCGATGGCCATAACCTGGTAATCCATGAATTCGCCCACAAGCTGGATATGCAAAATGGCGTCGCGAACGGTTACCCGCCGTTGCATGCGGATATGGATCATTCCCGTTGGGTAGAGGCGTTTTCTTCAGGCTTTCGCGATTTTCAAGATAAGCATGAGCATGGCAAACGAACCCGCATAGATAGATATGCGGCCAGCTCACCTGCTGAATTCTTCGCGGTACTCAGTGAGGTATTCTTTGAACGGCCGGATATCATTTACAAACTCTACCCGGCTATCTATGAACAGCTTCAGTTGTTCTATCGCCAGGATACGCTGGCGAGATTTATGGCTGGCAACGCGTAATATTTATGCGACAGATGCCGATGATGGCATCCTTGTTCAAGCTTGTAGTTGTCTATGGTGCCTGCTTGTACCTGTCCTCGTAACGCTCGTCATGTTTCTGGCGCTGCTCTTGGCCGCGATCGCGGGGTACCTGACGCTGTTCTGCCCCCTGCTCGCGGGGCGCCGGACGCGGCTGGTCGTGCTGCTCACGGGTCGCCGGACGTGGCTGGCCGCGCTGCTCACGGGGTTTCGAACCCTGTTCACCGCGTTCTTCACGCGGTGCTGGCCGCGGTTGTGAGCGCGGACCATCACGGCGATCCTGACGCGGTGGTTGCTGCTGCGGTGGGCGTTGATAGCGCGAATCTGGTCGGTCACGCCGAATATCCCTGTGATCCCGTTCATAGCGGCGGCGGTCGTAGTCATCGTACGCGCGATGTTTCTTGTGTGGGTGCGGTTCCGTCCAAGGATGGCTATGCGGCGATCTCAGCGTGTAGTGTGGATAGTCCTTGAGGCGGATATGCGGTGGCAGTTTCCTGACCACAATCCAGCCACGGCTCCTGTGATAATAGTGGTAAACATGGCGATAGCGGTCGTAATAGACATGGGCGTGGGGGTAATAGACAAATTCAAAATAGACATGAGGATATGTCTCATAATAGTAAGGGCGATGAGGGTATCGATCTTCGACATAGGTGGTGCAGCCGCTGGAGGCCAGCACAGCCAGTGTGAGCGTAACCAGTACAGGCACCACCCGGAGTGTGGTGCGGTGTAAGGAATTGTATTCGCGAGATTCTCTATACATGTTCGGACCCTCTCCTGCTGTTTGCCCAGGTATTCCCTGCTATCTCCAGGCACGTCCTCAACTATAACAATATATACATATAACGGATAAGTAGGCAAAACCCGTCGCCGGGACAGCGGTTTTCTGATCGGGGGGGATTTGTTAACTGCGCACGAGCTGTGAATTTTGTTTGCAGCACGGGCTCGCAACAGCCATTTTCTGTGCTGTAACATTATGATAATTATAGGATAATATATTATTGACGCAGGCCTGATATTTTCTCTGCAGGTGTCGATACAACATGTTATACATATATTTTCTCAGGAAATTATACGAACAGGGGGATGTCATGACGCTTCAGACCAATTTGGGCGGCATCGATCGTATAGTGCGGACAATCGTTGGTGTCATCTTGATTTATCTTGGCCTTTTCGCGACCGATCTGATTACGAATCAGGTGGTCCGTTATATGCTTGTCGCGCTCGGCGCAATTAATATAATTACAGCAATTATCGCATTTTGCCCCATGTATGCGCTGGCCAATATTTCCACGCTTCCGAAAAGCCGCGACTGATCCTGTATGACGTTGAGTGCGAGGCTGTTTGTTTATTTCACGGTACTGCTGACGCTGGGTATGCTATTGCTCGCCAGCGTGGTATTCGACAGTTTCAAGCAGGTTACGTTACGCAAGGATCTTGCTTACGTAATCGCCAGTAATGACAATCTTGCGCAATTCCTTTCCCTGCAAGCAAGTCGGCAGGACAGTGCCGGGGTATTGCTTGATTCCCTGGAGGCCTTCAATTCAGAAGAATTTTTCGTGATGGTTATTGATGCGTCCGGTGTGGTGTACAGCAGCGGCAAAGGTGAGTCATGGAAGAGCGAGGCGGCCGGGGCACAATTACTGACATCAATTACAAGTAGCGAAACACAGGGCCACCTCTATACAGATACTATGACGTATGTCTGGGCCAAGACACTTATTCCGGGTTCACGGCATGCCGTGGTGACATTGCACCAGGAATCGGATAGCAGTATGCAAGTCTTTATCAGGGATTTTGGTCTGCCACTGCTAATCACCGGTCTGTTGATGCTCTGGATCGCGGTATGGGTCTCGCTGATACTTGGAGCGCTCTTTAAAAAGCTTGACAAGCAGAAGCACAAGCTCGAGGAGCAGGCAGCAACCATTGCCGAGGCGCGAGACAAGGCGCTACGGGCGAACAAGGCAAAAAGTACCTTTCTGGCAAACATGAGTCATGAAATACGTACACCCCTGACCGCCATTATCGGCTATAGCGATGCCCTGCTGGGGAACGGCCAGATCAAGCAGGACCAGTTTGATGCGATCAATACGATTCACAAAAGCAGCCAGCACGTGCTGCATATTATTAATGAGATACTGGACCTGTCAAAGATTGAGGCAGAGAAGCTCGAGATAGAAAAGATGATGGTCTCGCCGGTACAGATATTAAAAGATGTATCCGCATTGATGCGCATGCAGGCGAATGAAAAGGATTTGTTGTTCCAGGTTAACTACAAGACACCTGTTCCGGAAACCATCCTCACCGATCCGACGCGACTGAAACAGATCCTGCTGAATCTGTTCAGCAACGCGGTGAAGTTTACTTCACAGGGCTCGGTCTCGATCGATGTCAGTTGCAGGGCAGATAAACAGTTAATGAGGTTCGACATCATTGATACCGGTATCGGGATGAACAAGGAACAGATGGACAGGATATTCGACGCCTTTAGCCAGGCCGACGCTTCGACCACCCGTAAATATGGCGGCACCGGGCTGGGACTGACACTGTCCAGGCAATTGGCGGAAATGCTTGGTGGTGCAATCACAGTAGAGAGTGAACCCGGTAAGGGCAGCCGTTTCATGGTCGAGATCACTACTGGCAAACTCGACAACATACCTTTCGTTGATCAAGTCGATGATATGGCTTCGGCTGATAACAATAGCAGGGTAGTCATGCCGCAGAAGCTGTTATGTGGCAATGTCCTGATTGTTGAGGATACCGAGGTAAACCAGAAGTTGCTGGAGATCTACGCGAGAAAACTGGGAGCAGAGGTGACTATCGCCGAGAATGGCATGCAAGCAATCGAATATGTGCGTGCAAATGACTATGATCTTGTGCTGATGGATATGCAGATGCCGGTCATGAACGGTGTGGATGCAACCCGGGCGTTACGCAAGCTTGGTTATACACGGCCGATTGTTGCCTTGACGGCCAATGCGTCGAATGAAGATCGCGAGCAGTGCCTGTCTGCCGGTTGCGATGACTTCATGGTCAAACCGGTTGACCGGGACAGGTTTGACCAGGTCGTGTCCGGTTATCTTCGTGCCCCGACACAGCAACCGGAAGCAGCTCCTGTGATATCGACATTACTCGAGGAGAATCCGGATATCGCCGACCTGGTCGAGGCCTACATCGAAGGGCTACCGTCGACGGTTAGCAGTATCCGACAGGCAGTTGCCAAGGCGGACTGGGATACTCTCGAAAATATGCTACACCAGTTGAAGGGTTCTGCCGGCAATTATGGTTATCCGGAGTTATCAAAACTGGCAACATCACTGGAGTCGCACGTGATTGACAGGGACGAGCATGAAGTTGATCAGTTGACCGGTACCATAGAAGCCTATTGTGAACGGATCTATGCCGGCAAACAGGCAGTTATAGAGGGTGTTATTTCCGCTGACACGTGAAGGGTATTGTCCAAACGATGATTGTTGCCGCGAGACTATTTGATAACTTCCGGTCTCACCATCCAGTTCACCAGCCATTGGTTATTATCAGTACGCTCCAGGCAAACGATACTCCCCGGTGTAAAATTGGCGAATAGTGTGCGGCTATCATGCAGGGTCAGCAGTGAAACGAGTTTCGCCAGATAGGGCAGATGACCGACGACAAGCGTATCGTTTTTCCACGTAAATGACAGTTGTGCAAACTCGGTCGGGTCGTCGTTCGGCTTGAGGTGTTCATTGACCTCGACTGTTATGCCAGGTGCGATAGCATTTGTCAGCCGCTCTGCGGTTTGTGCAGCACGCAGTTTGCCGCTGTGCGTGATACGATCGACATGCACGCCGGCCTTGCGCAGGAAGACGGCAAGGCGGTTGACATCAGCCTTGCCCTGTTCAGTCAGGGGGCGTTCCGGGTCGATGTCTTTATTGCAGGCTTCGCCGTGCTGGACCAGGTACAACTTCATGCTGTATTACCTCCATACCTGTTGCAGCTTAGCAAATTCTGGCATCCTTATGTCGCGTCTGGCCATGGCCGGTGTCGCGATTCATGACTTTATCAGGTGTGTCCCTGGACGTGACAGTCAGGCATAAAAAAATTGTATTCGCGGTCGTGTTATTGGCGTTGATGCTGATCGCGATACGGTTGCTGCTCCCCGGCATGGTTGATCGGCGAATGAACACGGTCAAGACATCGGTATTACCGCCGTTACCACGCCAGGCAAGCGCATTGCATAACGAGTTATTCGTCGCCGATATGCATGCCGACAGCCTGTTGTGGGGCCGCGATCTGGCGCAACGCGCGGGCTACGGCCATGTCGACTTGCCGCGCCTGCGCCAGGCCGGCGTCGGTTTGCAGGTGTTTTCGATCGTCACCAAGACGCCGCATAACCTGAACACCCGGTACAATACCGCGGACTCTGACGATATTACCTGGCTGGCGATTGCACAGGGCTGGCCGGTCGCAAGCTGGTTCAGCCTGCCGGCGCGGGTCGAATACCTGGCCCGGCGGCTTGTAGGTTACACGCATGAACCCGCCAATGGTTTCATGCTGATCACCAGCCAAAGTGATCTGCAGGCCTACCATGCACGCCGTGCAGAGTCATCCGGAACGATCGCCGGAGTATTGAGTATCGAGGGTGCGCACGCCCTGGCCGGTAACTTGCAACAACTCGATGCCGTATATGCGCAGGGAGTACGTATTGTTGGTCTGGCGCATTTCTTCGATAACGAGGCCGGTGGCTCGGCACACGGCGCGCACAAACAGGGTCTGACCGCATTCGGACGGGAACTGGTCAGTCAACTGCACGCCCGGCACATGCTGATTGACCTGGCGCACAGTTCGGCGGCGGTATTTGACGAGGTAGTGCGTAGCAGCCCACGGCCAGTTCTCGTCAGTCATACCGGTGTCCGTGGCACGTGTAAGAAAAGCCGCAATCTCACGGATCAGCAATTGCGCCAGGTGGCCGCAACCGGCGGCCTGGTCGGGATAGGCTTCTGGCCGACTGCGGTGTGTGGCGATACACCACAGGATATCGTAAAGGCAATCAGTTACACGATTGATACGATCGGTGCCGAGCATGTCGCGCTGGGTTCGGATTTTGACGGCGCCGTGAGCACACCTTTCGATGTCACCGGCCTGCCACAGTTGACTGCAGTCATGCTGGCAAGCGGTTTCACCGAGCGCGAGATTCGCCTGGTCATGGGGGAGAATCTTCTGCGTGTCCTGCAACAAACCCTGCCGGCAAGTTGAGGCACAAAAATAGTGGTATCGATATAGTCAGGGTTAAGCGATAATCCCGGCTTCTTACCCGTATTTCCCAGGACACCCCATGACTGATCAGCGTAATGTGCCACTTTCCGATGACGAGTTCGTTGAACTCGACGATTTCCTGTTACAGGGCGAACAGGAAGAACGCCTGCCCGTGGATATGGCACATGGCTATATCACGGCACTGCGCGTCGGGCATATTGATGTGACTGACGAGGAATGGATGGGCGCGGTATGGGGAGAGCCCGTATTTGCCGATGACGCAGAGCAACAACGCATGACCAACCTGTTGCTGCGCCTGCATGATGAAATCGTCAATTCGCTCGAATCAGGCGAACCGTTCGAGCCCTTGCTGGTCGAGATTGAAGAAGACGGCGAGAGCTACGAGGCCTGCGAGGGATGGTGTTATGGCTTTATGCTGGGTATCAGCCGTGACGAGGCGCAGTGGGAATCCCTGCCAGAACATGAACGCAACCTGCTTATGCCGATTGCCCGCCTGGCATTGTTTTATGCCGAGGAGGAGGAAGACCTCGACGATGATGAATACATCGGGCTCGCTGAACTGTTACCCGGGGCCGTGGCCGGCCTGTATGCCTACTGGGATGAACAGCTAGCCTGACAGTGCATATCACCCCTTTTCCGGGGGACAGCCTGTTATTGACGGGGATAATGAAACGGGGCAGTTTCCTGCCCCGTCATTATCAAGCCACTTCAGGTGGCAGGGTGGCGGAGTGAGTTGAGGCGGGTTTCGGTGCTGAGACATCCTTGCCAATCAACATATCCAGAAGCCGCGTTGAGGCGCCCTTGTAGAAACCGCATGTTGTGCCTTCTATCTCCCCGGCATTCCGGAAGGTACCGAACAGCATATCGATAGCCGGCAGGTCGGCATAGTTATAGCGGTGAACGCCGCGGCCATGATGGATATGATGACTCTCGGGCCGTTGGATGAGATAACCGAGCCAGCGTGGCGTCGTGATGTTGGCATGCTGGAACATGGCATTGAAAGTCAGGAACAGTGTAGCCACGATCGCCGCCTCGACTGATAGGCCAAGCAGCGGGAAAAACACGAGGCTGCTCCATGTCGTAAACATGGCGGCATCAAACGGGTGCAGGTAATAGGCACCAAACGCATCCAGGCTTTCCGCGCTGTGGTGCATCTGGTGACCGGCCCGCCACAGCCAGTTCCATTCGTGCGCCGCGCGGTGGTACCCGTAATGACAGAACTCGTAGACGAGCACGCCCACCACGGCACCGGCCACGCCAAGGCCACTCAGATCAAACAGGTGGAAGTCACCGAACAGGTTTCCCCACAGCAGGGCGATCTCGCCCGTGAAGAAAAAAATCCCCGCCGTGACGAGGGTACCGCGTAGCCGCCAGTGGCGGGTCTTGTTGTACTTGCGTTTCTGAATGATGAAATCCAGCAGTAAAAAGCCCGGGATCAGGGCCAGGGTCAGGGTTTCAAGCAGGTCATACATGATGGCATCCTCCGTTCATAAAAAATACCAAACGGTATGTTTAGTAACCGTAGCGTAAGGTTTCGGAAAAGTCAATACCATTCGGTATGCTTTTGAAAGAGGGGGTTAAGCACTGTTAAGTCAATATGTTACGAAATATATGGGTGAGTACTTGGCTCGTCTTCTTATTGCAGCATACTGAATAGTATGTTTAGATGGCGGGCATGGCAAAAAAAGGCGAAGCAACCCGCAAACGAATCCTGGATACAGCGCAGCAACTGATCCTGACGCATGGCTATGCCGGTGTGTCGATCGATATGCTCATCCAGCAACTCGGCATGACCAAGGGGGCCTTTTTCCATCATTTCAAAAGCAAGGCTGATCTCGCACGCACATTGATCCAGCGGTTTTCCGATGAAGGCGTTAACCTGTTCAACGAGGTACTGGGCCGGGCACGCAAGTACAGTGATGATCCCCTGCAACAATTGTTGCTGATCATCCGCCAGTACGAGGAGATCTTCGAGGGCCTGACCCTGCCCTTTGAGGGCTGCCTGCTGGCGACCTATGCCTATGAATACCAGCAGTTCGACGCCGAGACCATGACACTGGTGAACCGCGAGTTTACGCTGTCGCGTCAGGAGTTGACCCGCCTGCTCGAGGCGTCAGCGAAGCGCTACCCGCCGAAGCGCGAGGTGGACATCGAATCGCTGGCTGACGGGTTCATGGCCGCGTTTGAGGGGGCGTTTATACTGGAACGGACCATGAACCAGGCCGGTATCACCTATCAACTGCTCAAGCATTATCGCACCTATATAGAGTTATTGTTTGCCCAGGAGTAAGCTTCGGGGCAGAACGGAATGTTTGGGCACAGGGAGCACAGATGACAACCCGCACACTCAAACAGGTCATACCCGCTGTGGCCACGCAGGAAGGGGCCGGAGTGACCGTGCACCGCACCATAGGCATGCCCGTCCTGAAAAATCTCGACCCGTTTTTACTGCTGGACCACTTCAGCAGTGCTGACCCGGATGATTACATCGCCGGGTTTCCGGACCACCCGCACCGCGGTTTTATCACCTTCACCTACATGCTTGACGGTCATATGCAACACCATGACAGCATGGGTAACGAGGGTGATCTGCAGGCCGGCGGCGCACAATGGATGAAGGCGGCCAGTGGCGTGATCCATTCGGAGATGCCAAAGCAGCGCGCTGGTCTCATGCGTGGTTTCCAGTTGTGGATCAACCTGCCGGCGGCGGAAAAAATGAGTACACCGGCCTACCAGGAATTCAGTGCGCCGGCCTTCCCGGTAGTGGAGCAAAGCGGGACGACAGTAAAAGTCTTGCTTGGTGAGTATGCGGGCGAGTCGGCGCCAATCCATGATCTGCATACACAGGTGCAATACCTGGATATCACACTGCAAGCGGACACTGAATTCGAGCACAGTGTGCCGCCGGGGCATACAGCTTTCCTGTACGTCTTTGAGGGCTCGCTGATGTCGGGGGTGACCCGGCTGGCCCGGCATACGCTGGCAGTGACCGGCACGGCAGACAGCCTGGCGGTCCGGGCGGGGGAGCGGGGTGCCCGTTTTATCCTTGTCTCCGGCAAGCCGCTGGGTGAACCGATTGTGCAATACGGGCCGTTTGTTATGTCCAGTCGGGCGGAAATCGAACAGGCATTCAGTGATTATCGCGCCGGGACCCTGGTCCGGCAGAAGGCTGATATTGTCTCCGAGGTACCTGATTAATCACGGTATATGACGGTTTGGTGACAGCAAATAATGCTAGACAACCACGAACGGGCGGGATAGTATTCCTTTGTCCAACTGGCCGATAACGGCTAATTGAGACGATTAACAATTACGTGTTCTTCAGGTCTATCAAGAAGCACCATTTACGGTACCTCCTGTGTCTTTACCTCAAGTATCAGTAATTGCACTTTCAACATTTAATATTATTTGAGGTAATTCTCATGGCAACAGGTACAGTCAAGTGGTTCAACGAATCCAAGGGCTTTGGTTTTATTCAGCCGTCTGATGGTAGCGCGGATGTGTTCGCACATTTCTCAGCTATCCAGGGCAGTGGTTTCAAGACTCTGGCGGAAGGCCAGCAGGTCACTTTTGATATCGAGCAAGGCCCTAAAGGTCCGCAGGCTGCGAATATCGTCGCCCAGTAAGACCTCGCCTATCAAGGCACAAAAAACCCCGCCAGCGATGGCGGGGTTTTTTTATGTCTCGTCGAAGGCAGAACCCTCGAAAATCTGAACAATCGGGCTAGCCGCGTGACAATGATCACCGCGGTATATGCGAAACACACTCGTCGCGTCATGCTCACCCCGATGTCAATACACGTGAAGTGCTGGAGGGGCAGGAGATTTTTCCCAAATCCCGGGCAGTTAGGGACAAAAATCCAAAGCGGGGTTGTTTTCAGGCTGGTTTCGACACAACAATTTATATGCCATATCGTTGGTTCGTTTGCCCTTCACAGCGGGCAAGATGTTTGCATTCGGTGCCACGGGAAGGTAGATATAATGACCTCCCAATCCGGTGCCAGTAATGAGTATCAAAATGTCCAAAGAAGTATTTGTGTTCGAGGTCAGCGAAAAGAGCTTTGGCCAGTCCGTGTTATTGAATTCACATAAATTACCGGTGCTCGTTGAGTTTATGGGGGTATGGTCCGAACCCTGTGTTGTCATGGCGGATATGCTGGCCGGACTGGCGAAGGAGTTCGCCGAACAGTTCATTTTTGCCAGGGTCGATATTGACGAGAACCCGGCACTGCGTGAGGAATACAAGATTGATAATGTACCGACCCTGATCGTATTCCGAAATGGTGAAGCGGTGCGTACTGAAATAGGCCAGTTACAGGAAGCCGAGGCACGGGCATTACTCAAGGAGTATGGCGTTTTCCGGGAATCCGATGAGATCCGCGAGCAGGCGCGTGCCAAGCACATGGCCGGCAGGACCCCCGAGGCGATTACTCTGTTGGCCGGGGCGGTGAAAAAAGATCCGACCA
>JASFME010000011.1:0-24420 GCA_050117725.1 Granulosicoccaceae bacterium
CGAACATTTCGGTCGTTTTGATTTCAAGATCCAGTTCCCCGGCAGCAACCTCGAGGGTATCCGGATGCTCATAGGTCAGATTGTTGAACTGTTCGTAACTTTCCGTGAACAACCGGTCGGCCTTTTGCTGTCGGTAATCCCGGATCAACTGTTCACGTACTTCCTCGAAATTGCGGCGGCGCAACATATCCTGATCGAGTTCAACAAGAATATGCCGGGCATGACGTTCTTCACCACGGATCTCCTCGACCTTGATCAAATGCAGTCCAAATGAAGTTTGCACGATGCCGCTGATTTCCCCCTGTTCCAGGGAAAACAGTGCATCTTCGAAAGTCTTTTCCATGACGTTGCGACCGACAAAGCCGAGATCGCCACCATTGGCTGCCGTACCCCGGTCCTGTGAGTATTCCTTTGCCAGAGAGGCAAAGTCTTCACCCTTCTCGATACGCGCCCGCAAGTCCGTCAACAGCTTGCGCTGTTCCCGGTCATCTACGACGAGGTAATCATCAGCACGCTCATCATAATAGGCCTTGAGCGTTTCTTCATCGGGCTTGATACTGTCAGCAATCGCCTTTGCATCAAGTTCAATATAGGCGATGCTGACCTGCTCGGGTGTCATGAATTGCGCCTGGTTGGCATCGTAATAATCCTTGATCTGCTCGTCATCGATTTTCATCTGGTGACGGTAGTCTTCAGCATTCAAAACCAGGTAAGAGGCCTCGCGTTGCTGGAAACGCAAGCGCAGCAGGGCATCGACTTCGCGCGGTGTGGCAAAGGCTGTTGCCGACAACCCGTTTACAAACTGGCTGGTGACCTCATCCTGGCTCAGGCGCGCCTTGAAGCCCTTGCTCGACATACCCTGGTATCGCAGTTGCTCTTCATACACCTCGGCAGAGAAAACGCCCTCTACCTGGAAGGCACGAATATTACGGATAATGTCGTTGAGCTGTGCATCATCGACACGGAAACCGGCCTCGAGCGCGGCAAGTGATAACAGGCGGTTCTCGATCATCGCATCAAGCACCTGCTGCTTGATCAATTTGTCATCGAGTAGTTGCTGGATTAAGGGATTGTCGGCGTCGCCAAACAGACGGGTCAGACGCTCGCGCTGCTGCTGCCGGTATATTTCAACGCTACGGCGGTAGTCGTCAACGCTGATCTCGACGCCGTTGACCTCCGCGACATTCTGCGGTCCACCGCTACCGAGATACTCCTGAATGCCCCAGAGTGCAAAGGGGATACTGATAAAGCCGACAATTACCCACGCCAGCCAGGTCTGCGCACGATCGCGAATGGCCTGCATCATATGCTTTTGATTCCGTTTCCGTTGTTAAATTGGATTGTTGTGTGGGGGCATAGAATGACAAAGGGCGCACCTTTATACAAGATGCGCCCTATGCGTTCATGGCGGAGCGGACGGGACTCGAACCCGCGACCCCCGGCGTGACAGGCCGGTATTCTAACCAACTGAACTACCGCTCCGTTGACTGGTGGGTGGTGAGGGGATCGAACCCCCGACCCTCGCCTTGTAAGGGCGATGCTCTCCCAGCTGAGCTAACCACCCTGCTCAAGAGGCGCGCTAGTTTACGGCATCTTTGAGCGCTTTACCAGCCTTAAATCCAGGAACATTTGATGCAGCAATCTGGATGGTTTCGCCGGTGCGCGGATTGCGTCCCTGGCGGGCAGCGCGGGCCTTCACGGAAAAGGTGCCGAAGCCGACCAGTGTGACCTGGTCACCACTTTTCAGGGCGTCGGTGATGCTGTCTAGCGCGGCATCAAGTGCACGCGTGGCAGAAGCCTTGGACAGGTCAGCGGCAGCAGCGACTGCATCAATGAGTTCAGCTTTATTCATAATTTGTTATCCCCCTATGGATAGATGGCCTGCTAAGAATATTATTTCATTGCATTGTTGTGAGTCTGTCAGTTGGCCGCGTGGCATACGGCTAACGAGATACGCCATCCTTATCCCATACCCGCCATTGGGGTGTCAAGCAAGCAAACCGCAGTTTGTGCGCCTTTCACGCATTATTTATGGGCGTCTGCTCGGACCAGACAAAACATCAATAACTTGGGGGCATTGCTTGCAGAACATTGTCACCAGTAATCGGAAGCAAAAAAAACGCCGGGGTAACCCGGCGTCTTTATCAGGTAACAGCTTCTGTTCCCGGCTGTGTCAGTGCGGGCGAATACTGTCCTTTTCGGTGGATGACTCCGCAGCCTTTGCCACATCGCCCCCAGGCGCATCCTTGAGCGGTTCCGGCACCTTGGTCAGAGCCAGCTCAAGTACCTCGTCAATCCAGCGTACCGGACGAATCTCGAGGTTCTGTTTGACGTTCTTCGGAATATCCACGAGGTCACGCTCGTTCTCCTGCGGGATCAGCACGGTGTTGATTCCGCCACGGTGCGCGGCCAGCAGTTTTTCCTTCAGACCACCGATGGGCAGTACCTCGCCACGCAGTGTGATCTCGCCGGTCATCGCGACATCAGCACGCACCGGGATGCCGGTCAGGGCTGACACGAGCGCCGTACACATACCGATACCGGCACTCGGACCGTCTTTCGGAATGGCGCCTTCCGGGACGTGGACGTGGATATCGTGTTTGTCGAACACATCCGCGGCGATACCCAGTGACTGCGAGCGGCTACGGACCACGGTCAGCGCAGCCTGGATGGATTCCTTCATGACATCACCAAGCTGGCCGGTCAGACTGTGCTTGCCCTTGCCTGGCATCACCGCTGTTTCAATCGTCAGCAGATCGCCACCGACCTCGGTCCAGGCCAGACCGGTCACCTGACCGACCTGGTCACGTTCCTCGGCCAGGCCGTAACGGTAACGTTTCACACCAAGATACTTCTCGATATTCCGCCCGGTGATCTTGACCTGTGCCTCGCGCGGCTTGAGCAGGATTTCCTTGACCACCTTGCGGCAGATCTTGGAGATCTCGCGTTCGAGGTTACGCACACCGGCCTCGCGGGTGTAATAGCGGATCGTGTCAAGGATGGCAGAATCGGTAATCTGCAACTCGTCCTCTTTCAGACCATTGTTCTTGATCTGCTTTGGCACGAGGTATTTCTTCGCGATATTGAGCTTCTCGTCTTCGGTGTAACCCGAAAGGTGAATCACTTCCATGCGGTCGAGCAACGGCCCGGGAATATTCAGGCTGTTGGCCGTCGCGACGAACATGACCTCGGACAGGTCGTAATCGACCTCCAGGTAATGATCGTTGAAGGTGTGGTTCTGTTCCGGGTCGAGCACCTCGAGCAAGGCCGAGGCCGGGTCACCCCGGAAATCCATCGCCATCTTGTCGAGCTCGTCGAGCAGGAACAGCGGGTTCTTCGTGCCGACCTTGCTCAGCTTCTGGATGATCTTGCCCGGCATCGAACCGATATAGGTGCGGCGGTGCCCCCGGATCTCGGCCTCGTCGCGTACGCCACCCAGCGCCATGCGGGCGAATTTACGGCCGGTGGCCCTGGCAATCGACTGACCGAGCGAGGTCTTGCCCACGCCGGGCGGTCCCACCAGGCACAGGATCGGGCCTTTCAGCTTGCGCATGCGCTGCTGTACGGCCAGGTACTCGAGAATACGTTCCTTGACCTTCTCCAGGCCGTAATGGTCGGTATCGAGCACGGTTTCCGCCTTCGGCAGGTCGTGCTTGACCTTGCTGCGTTTCTTCCACGGCACGCCGACCATCGCCTCGATATAGTTGCGCACGACAGTGGCCTCGGCCGACATCGGCGACATCATCTTCAGCTTGTTCAGTTCAGCCTGCGCCTTTTCCTTTGCCTCCTTGGGCATACCGGCATCGTCGATCTTCTTCTGCAGATCCTCGGCCTCGTTCGGTGCCTCCTCGAGATCGCCGAGTTCCTTCTGGATGGCCTTCATCTGCTCATTCAGGTAATACTCGCGCTGGCTCTTCTCCATCTGCCGCTTGACGCGGCCACGGATACGTTTTTCGACCTGCAGGATGTCTATTTCGGATTCCATGATGCCCATCAGATGTTCAAGGCGCTCACGCACATCGACAATCTCGAGTACATGCTGTTTCTCGTCGATCTTCAATGACATATGCGCGGCGATCGTATCGGCCAGGCGCGCCGGTTCATCGATGCCGTTCAGCGAGGACAGGATCTCCGGCGGGATCTTCTTGTTCAGTTTCACGTACTGGTCGAACTGGTTGAGAACCGAGCGCACCAGCACTTCGGCCTCGCGCTCACCGAGCAGTTCCGACTCCAGCGGCGAAATCTGCGCCTTGAAGAACTCTTCGGTAGTGATGAAATTCAGAACACGGGCACGTTCGGCGCCTTCGACCAGCACCTTGACGGTGCCATCGGGCAGCTTCAGTAATTGCAGAATGGATGACACCGTGCCGATACGATACATATCATCGGCTGACGGGTCGTCTTCAGCCGCGCTCTTCTGCGCGACCAGCATAATCTTCTTGTCATCCTCCATGGCCTGCTCGAGCGCCTTGATGGACTTGTCACGGCCGACAAACAGCGGGATGACCATATGGGGGTAGACGACGACATCACGCAAGGGCAACACCGGCATCACGCCAAGTTGCTCATCAATCACTTCAGATGTCTGGTCCTGGTTTTCCATGGGGTTACCTCATTACGTGGCCCGCGGGACACTTTCAATATTGATACCTGACTATTCAAGGTGGGGCTAGTAGCGACCGACTTCAAGCTTTGCCAGGCAATTCACAGGAAAAACGACCCTACAGAAAACAGTAAAAAAACGGCCCTGCAGAAGGGCCGTTTATTGTCAGGTATCAGATACAGCCGCCTGGTCAGACTCATAAATCATCAGCGGCTCCGATTCGCCCTTGATGACATTATCGTCGACGATGACCTTCTGCAGGTTATCGATCGACGGCAGGTCGTACATTGTGTCGAGCAAGGCATGCTCGAGAATCGAGCGCAGACCACGTGCACCGGTTTTACGCTCCATGGCCTTTTGTGCCACGGCACGCAGTGCGTCCTCGCGGAATTCAAGTTCTGCATCTTCCATCTCGAACAGGCGGTGATACTGCTTGGTAATCGCATTCTTCGGCTCGGTGAGGATTTTCACCAGCGCATCTTCATCGAGTTCCTCGAGGGTCGCGACAACCGGCAAGCGACCGACAAATTCCGGGATCAGGCCGTAGCCGATCAGGTCTTCCGGCTCAACATCATGCAGGATCTCGCCGACATTACGTGACTCGTCCTTGCTCTTTACTTCGGCCGAGAAACCGATACCGCCTTTCTCGGAACGATCACGGATGATCTTGTCGAGGCCGGCAAATGCGCCACCGCAAATAAACAGGATATTGCCGGTGTTCACCTGCAGGAACTCCTGTTGCGGGTGCTTGCGGCCACCTTGCGGCGGCACCGAGGCAACCGTGCCTTCGATCAATTTCAGCAGCGCCTGCTGCACGCCCTCGCCGGAAACGTCACGCGTGATTGACGGGTTGTCTGACTTGCGGGAAATCTTGTCGATTTCATCAATGTATACAATGCCGGTCTGGGCCTTGTCGACATCGTAGTCGCACTTTTGCAGCAGTTTCTGGATGATATTCTCGACGTCCTCACCCACATAACCGGCCTCGGTCAGGGTGGTGGCATCTGCGATAGTGAACGGCACATTGAGCAGGCGTGCCAGGGTTTCTGCGAGCAGAGTCTTGCCGCTGCCGGTCGGGCCGATGAGCAGGATGTTGCTCTTCGACAGTTCGACTTCATCCTTGCTGCCTTCGACTTCCAGGCGCTTGTAGTGATTATACACCGCGACCGACAACACCTTCTTGGCGTGATGCTGGCCAATCACATATTCATCGAGGATCTGGTTGATCTCGTGCGGCGTCGGCAGCTTGCTACCCTTGGATACCGACGACTTTTCCTGAACCTCTTCACGAATAATGTCGTTACACAACTCGACACATTCGTCACAGACGAACACGGAAGGCCCGGCAATCAGCTTGCGTACTTCGTGCTGGCTTTTGCCACAGAACGAGCAGTACAGCAGCTTTTCGCCGTCGTCACCGTTATTGTTCCGGTCGTCGCTCATAAAACCCTTCCTTTATATATGCCAATCTACCGTTATTTGACCTATTCTGACATCACCATGCAGTGATTTGCGTCAAGATTCAAGTCACAGTCCAACTAATTGATAATACTAGACAATCTTCAAACAGAAGCAAGCCGGTCAGCAACCAATCCTGCCCTCTGTAACTATAGACCGTTTCACACGGCGGGAGTGCCCTGCCGATTGACGTTAAACATCACCAGCGGCCTGGCTGCGCGAACTGAGCATGGCATCAATCAGGCCATATTCCGTAGCCTGTTCACCACTCATAAAGTTATCACGATCAGTATCCTTGCGGATGCGCTCCAGCGGCTGGCCGGTATGCCTGACGAGGATATCGTTGAGGCGGTCGCGCACCAGCAGCATTTCCTTAGCGTGGATCTCGATATCCGCGGCCTGACCCTGCACACCACCGAGCGGCTGATGAATCATGATCCGCGAGTGCGGCAGGCAATAACGCTTGCCGGCAGCACCGCCCGCCAGCAACAGGGCACCCATGCTGGCCGCCATGCCGATACACAGCGTGCTGATATCGGGCTTGATGAACTGCATCGTGTCATAGATCGCAAGCCCGGCACTGACCGAGCCACCCGGTGAGTTGATATACAGGTGAATATCCTTGTCCGGGTTCTCCGACTCAAGGAACAGCATCTGCGCAACAATCAGGTTGGCCATGTAGTCTTCGACCGGACCGACCATGAAAATGACGCGTTCCTTGAGCAAACGCGAGTAAATATCATAGGCACGCTCACCACGTGACGATTGCTCTATCACCATCGGCACGAGGCCAACGTTTTGCATATCGCCTGCACCCTTGTAGTTGCTATCGGTCATTGTTTTACATCCTTTAGCCTTGTTAGCCGGCTGCTGACTGGTTTACCAGGTCCTCGAAACTTGCTTGCTTTTCCGTCACATTCGCCTTGTCCAGCACCCAGTCTACAACAGCCTGTTCCAGTGCTACTGCCTCGATCTCGGCGAGACGGTTCTTGTCCTCATAGTACCAGTTAATCATCTCTTCTGGCTTTTCGTACGGCTCGGCAATTTCCTCAACCAGGGCACGAACCGCTTCCGGTGCAGGCGCCAGCTGTTCCTTCGCCACCAGTTCGGACATGATCAGACCGAGTGCGACACGGCGCTCTGCCTGTTCACGGTACAGTTCTTCCTGCACTGGCGCATTATCGGGCACGGGCACACCCTGACGTTTCAGTTCTTCATGCATCTGCGCAGCAAGCTGCTGGATTTCGTTATCCACCATAGCCCTGGGCAGATCAATGTTGTGCTGCGCGAGCAGTGCGTCCATAACCTGGTTCTTGGTCGCCATGCGTATGGCAACCTTGAGTTCACGTTCCATGTTCTTGCGTACCTGGGCACGCAGTGCTTCCTCGGTGCCCTCCGTGACCCCGAAACTCTTGACGAAATCCTCGTCAATCTCCGGAAGTTTCGGCTCCGAAACCTTCTGTACGGTGACGTCAAACTGTACTGTCTGGCCAGCGAGTTCCTTGTTGGCGTAGTCTTCCGGGAAGGCCGCATCGAAGGTTTTTTCCTCGCCCGCCCTGGCGCCCTCGAGGTTCTTTTCAAAATCGGCAATAAAGCGGCCGGCCCCCATTACCAGCGGCACACCCTTGCCTTCGCCACCGGCAAACGGCACACCGTCCTTTTTGCCAACAAAATCGATGGTAATCTGATCGGCTTCCTTCGCAGCGCGGTCGACATCAACAAACTCGGTGCGCTGGGCACGCAGGCGATCGATAACCTTGTCGACATCCGCCTCGGTCACCTCGGCTGTTTGCTTTTCAATGCTGACCGTACTCATGTCGGCAATCGTGATCTCCGGGTACACCTCGAAGGTGGCCGTGTAGGTTGGCCCCTTGCCCTCTTCCAGTGGCAAGACTTCGACACTCGGTGCACCGGCCGGACGCAGGTCTTCACTGGTTATCGCTTCATACAAGGAACTCTGTACGGCTTCATCGATCGCTTCCTGCTTGGCCTGTACACCATATTGCTGGCGAACAATCTTCATCGGCACCTTGCCCGGGCGGAAACCCGGTATCTTGACGCGGCCAGCCAGGTTCTTCAGGCGACGCTCAACGGCCTGCTCAAACAGCTCTGCGGGCAGTTCAACCTTTACACGGCGCTCAAGGCCTTCACTCTTTTCAACCGAGACTTGCATGTCACTTCCTCTCATACCGACCGACCGGCCGGGGCTTGATAATAAAATCTGTTCAACGGGAACACGGGGCGCTTTTTCCGGCGACGCGCCATTAAATGGTGCGGAAGGTGGGACTCGAACCCACACGCCTTGCGGCACCAGAACCTAAATCTGGCGTGTATACCAATTTCACCACTCCCGCCCGGCGACAACCAGTCGTACGGCTGTGGCCAATCGCGCCATTATATCAGGCCACACTGGGCATCCATAACCCGAAAGGCACAAAAATCCGGTATTTACAGTGCCCGAATAAGAAAAAGGGGTTTACACGGCAACCGTGTAAACCCCGGGTATGGTGGGTCGTGTAGGGATCGAACCTACGACCCGCGGATTAAGAGTCCGCTGCTCTACCAACTGAGCTAACGACCCATACAATCTTCTGCGCGCAATTATGCCCGCTTCATTTGCCGAAGGAAATGACCTGCCGGCAAAATATGGGGTGAGTGATGGGAATCGAACCCACGACATCAGGAGCCACAATCCTGTGCTCTACCAACTGAGCTACACCCACCATTGTGCAATCATCTGCCGGCGTCCATCCCCGGCATCCGGTAAATGGCGCGCCCGGCAGGAGTCGAACCTGCGACCCAGGGCTTAGAAGGCCCTTGCTCTATCCAACTGAGCTACGGGCGCATAACACGTTTGTACTTGCGCCGCCTACCGCCCTGTATCTTCCCAACACGGCACGCAGTCCGTCAAAAATATCTACCACTGATCGGGAGTTCGAATCTATCCGATTCGGTACCCTTGTCAGCGCAGCTGAAAACTCCATTTCCGCTGCAAAATTTGGTCGGGGCAGAGAGATTACTCCGGCACTTTGTGCCTCCGCCCTGCGGGCCGCTGCTTTGCAGCGTTCTTCACACCTCCGGTGCTCGTCGAACTGCCCTTTTATCGCTGATGTCGGGAGTTCGAATCTAACCGATTCGGCACCCTTGTCAGCGCAGCTGAAAACTCCATTTCCGCTGCAAAATTTGGTCGGGGCAGAGAGATTCGAACTCCCGACATCCTGCTCCCAAAGCAGGCGCGCTACCAGACTGCGCTATGCCCCGGTTGGTTCCGGCAATTATCCACAGGCTGTTATCCAGCCTGTTTCAGGGCCGGCCCAAACAAGGGCGCAGATAATACTCGTACCCCCTGCCGGCGTCAATCAGACAAAGAGCATCACGGCAGCAAATTCGGTTATAATCCCGCCCTTTCCGCAGGCCGATACCCGCAGTGGCAGGATAACCAGCATGACCGCACGTATCATCAATGGCAAAAGCATCGCTGCCGAATTACGCCAGCAAATCCGCAGCCGCGTCGAAGCACGCCTGGCAGCGGGCAAACCGGCCCCGGGGCTGGCCGTGGTCCTGGTCGGTGAGGACCCCGCCTCGGAGATCTATGTGCGTAACAAGTGCCGTGCCTGCGAGGAAACCGGTATTATTTCGATTTCCCATGACCTGCCTGCCGACACGAGCGAAAAGACACTGCTGGCGCTGATCGATGAGCTGAACGCAGACCCGACCGTCGACGGCATCCTCGTACAATTGCCCCTGCCGGAACATATCGACCCGGACAAGGTTATCGAACGCATCCATCCGGGCAAGGATGTCGACGGTTTCCACCCCTACAATTTCGGTCGCCTTGCCCAGCGTATGCCGTTGCTGCGCCCCTGCACGCCGCGCGGCTGCATGACCCTCCTGGAGTCCACCGGTATCCCGCTTGCCGGCAAGGATGCGGTCGTGGTCGGGGCCTCGAATATTGTCGGTCGCCCGATGGCGCTGGAACTGCTCATGGCCCGCTGCACGGTGACGGTGTGCCACAGCCGTACGATCAATCTTGCTGAAAAGATTGCCGCCGCGGATATTGTCGTCGCGGCCGTCGGCATCCCGGAATTTGTCAAAGGCGACTGGATCAAACCGGGAGCTATCGTTATCGATGTCGGCATTAACCGTCTCGACGATGGCAGGCTGATCGGTGATGTTGACTTCAAGACGGCCGCCAAACGCGCGGCGTGGATCACGCCGGTACCCGGCGGCGTTGGCCCGATGACGATCGCGACACTGCTGCAGAATACGCTCGATGCCGCGGAGATGCGCGAGGCTTGATACAGTTACACAGGACCGGTGCAGCCCTGTCACGCCGGCCCGGAAATCACTTCAGGACATCACGTTATTGCGGTGTGAGGTACTTGCCGGCCTTGTCGGGCAACCCATTGAAACAGGCCTGGTAAACCGGCGTCGCCATCTTGCTCTGCTCCGGATTCAGTTTCATGGTTGCGATGTCATAGTCCTCGTAGGCAAGATCGACACTCTTGCCATTGAACTCCCCTTCGCAGCGTTCGAAGACCGCCTCACCATTCGCATCGAAAGAGCGGAATGCGTGCAGCCCATTGTTGTAGCCATGAAAGGCGACGAGTGTTTGCACCGGGGCATTCCGAAAACCCGGCAAAAACGCTGCGGTGTAATCGCGCACCACCCGGCCCTGGTCATCGTGGAAAAATAATTCAATCACGTGAATGGTGTCAGGGTTAGCATTTTCCCACTGAATACGGCTCAGCATATTGCCGGTTTTCCTGTCACGGTAGGTCACTTCGCGGTAGAAATTCGGCTGGCCATGGTAGCCGCCGAGCTTCTCGGTCGTTACCACATCGTACTCTGCAACGCGTTGTTTGTGCAGCGTATACATGGCATCTGCAAAACGGTTCCAGGTTTCAACGTGCTTGCTGTCTTCCTTGAGCGACTCTGCGGCATGAGCGGTTACCATAACGAAAACGGCCAAAATGACGGCAATTCCTGTCCTGAACATGCTAAACCCCTCGTAAGCGTCTGTTTTTTCGAAATATGGTCTGGAAATTGGACAACTGCGCAGCAGGAAAATTCCCGGCCACGGATCAGGCTCGCCGCCAGCTGGTCACACCGGCCGCGTCCTCGATAATCACGCCCTGCGCCTTCAGTTCATCGCGGATCCGGTCGGCCTCGGCCCAGTTCTTCTCTGCCCGGGCCGCGTTGCGCTGTGCGATCATGGCCTCGATGGTCTGCGCATCGAGGGCATCGTCACTGACCGCGCCGGTCAGCCAGGCCTCGGGATCGGCCTGCAACACGCCGAGCAAGCCACCCAGGCGCACCAGCACCCCGGCATAGGCCTGCGCCGCGTCCAGATCCTCCGCGGCACGGGCGCGGTTGATGGCATGGCGCAGATCGGCCAGCACGGCGAGCGCCTCGGGCGTGCTGAAATCATCATCCATCGCCTTGCGGAAACGCTGCTCATACTCGCCACCCCCGGCCGCGGTATCCGGCACCAGGCCGCGCAAGGTGGTGTAATAACTGTCGAGTGCGGCCCGCGCGCTGTCGAGCTGGGCATCGGAGTAATTCAGCGGACTGCGGTAATGGCTGTTAAGGATGAAGTAGCGTACGACTTCCGGCGTGTACAGCGCGAGGATCTCACGCACGGTGAAGAAGTTGCCAAGCGACTTCGACATCTTTTCATCATCGATGCGCACGAAGCCGTTGTGCATCCAGACATTGACGAACTTCTCACCGGTTGCACCCTCGGACTGGGCGATCTCGTTCTCATGGTGCGGGAACTGCAGATCCATACCGCCACCGTGGATATCGAAATGGTGACCAAGGCAATGCGTCGACATCGCCGAGCACTCGATGTGCCAGCCCGGCCGGCCCTTGCCCCACGGCGAATCCCAGCACGGTTCACCGGACTTGGCGGCCTTCCATAACACGAAATCCAGTGGATCGGCCTTGGCCTCATCGACCTCGACCCGGGCACCGGCACGCAGGTCTTCAAGGTGTTTGCCGGAAAGCGCGCCATAACCCTCGAAGCTGCTGACGTCATAGTAGACATCGCCATTATCCGCCGCATAGGCATGACCACGCGCGATCAGTTCGTTGATCATGTCGATAATCTGCTGCATGTACGTCGTGGCGCGCGGCTCGAGATCCGGGCGGCGCACACCAAGCGCATCGGCATCGCGGTTCATTTCCTCGATAAAGCGCGCGGTCAGATCGGAAAAGGCCTCGCCCTTTTCATTGGCGCGGGCGATGATCTTGTCATCGATATCGGTAATGTTGCGCACATAGGTGACCTTGTCGTCACCGTAGATCCCGCGCAGGTAGCGGTTCACGACATCAAACACGACCAGCACGCGGGCATGGCCGAGATGACACAGGTCATAAACGGTCATCCCGCACACATACAGGCGGACATTTTCCGGATCAATCGGCGTAAACGGAACCTTGTCGCGACTCAAACTGTTGTAGATGTGCAGCACCCTGACCTCTCAAAACATGTGATTTGTGCAAATCGACGGCAATTATAACGGGTTTCGGCCCGGCTTGCGCCTTCCGCGCTCCCCGCAAAGCCGATATGATCGGGCACAATTCACTATCACGGGAACCACCATGTTGAAACACATTATCACGGCAGTCGCGCTGCTCAGTCTGCTGGGTTGCGAGCCGCCACAACCTGCCGTACCACAATCCGCGGATGAGGCCGCTGCCGTACGGGTGCGCATGCAAACCAGCGAGGGTGACATCGTACTGGCGCTGGACCGTGCCCGCGCCCCGATGACGGTGGCAAACTACCTCGGCTATGTCGAAAGCAAGGCCTACAATGGTACGATCTTCCACCGTGTCATCGATGGCTTCATGATCCAGGGCGGCGGCTTTGACAAGGACTTCCAGAAGCGCGCCACCCGGCTGGCGATCAGGAACGAAGCCAACAACGGCCTGAAAAATACGCGGGGCACGATTGCCATGGCGAGAACCGCTGATCCGCATTCCGCCACCGCGCAGTTTTTCATCAACGTCGCCGACAATGCGTTTCTCGACTACCAGTCACCGACACCACAAGGCTGGGGGTATGCCGTATTCGGTGAAGTCGTGGCCGGCATGGATACCGTGGACAGAATCCGTACCCTGCCGACCGGGCCCGGCGGGCCATTCCCCGGTGATGTGCCGCAGACACCGGTTATCATTCACAACGTTACTCTGGAAACAGGAAACCAATCATGATCAAGATGCATACCAATCACGGTGTTATCACCATTGAACTGAACGAAGACAAGGCACCGCAAACCTGCGCCAACTTCAGACAATATGTGCAGGACGGTTTTTACGACGGCACCATCTTCCACCGTGTCATTAACGGTTTTATGATACAAGGCGGAGGTTTCGAACCGGGTATGAAACAAAAAGAGACCCGTGCACCGATCAAGAATGAAGCCGACAACGGCCTGTCCAATGTCAACGGCAGTATCGCGATGGCGCGGACCAATGATCCGCACTCGGCGACCGCGCAGTTCTTCATTAATGTCAAGGACAACACCTTTCTCGATCACACTGCACCGAATGCACAGGGCTGGGGTTACTGTGTGTTTGGCCAGGTTACCGATGGCATGGATGTGATCGAGGCCATCAAGGGCGTGGCTACCGGCAACAGCGGTGGTCACCAGGATGTGCCGGTGGAAGACGTGATCATTGAAAAAGTGGAAATTGTCGAGTAATACGCCGTTAACACATGACCATTCTTTTCATTTCCGACCTGCACCTTGACGCGCAGTTGCCACAGGTAACGCACCTGCTGGAAACCTTCGTTGCACAGGAAAGTGCCGAGGCCGAGGCGATTTACATCCTCGGTGACCTGTTCGAGGTGTGGGTCGGCGATGATGATGATCGCCCGGCGACCCGGCACTTCATCGATATCCTGCGACGCATGACGGCTACCGGCACCCCTGTGTACGTCATGCACGGCAATCGCGATTTCCTGCTTGGCGAGAAGTTCTGCGCCGAGACTGGCTGCAGTCTGCTGCCCGATCCGAGTGTTATCGAGTTATACGGCAAGCGCGTGCTGCTCATGCACGGTGACAGCCTGTGCACGGATGATATCGAACACCAACAAACCCGCCAGCAGTTACGCAGTACGCAGTGGCAAAACGAATTCCTGGCCAAACCGCTGGCTGAACGGATCAGGCTGGCGCAGGAATACCGGCATCTGAGCCGCGAACAAACCCGCAATAAACCCGATGCCATCATGGATGTGAATGACGATGCCGTGGCAGAGGTGATGCGCAAGTATGGCGTGGATGAACTGATCCACGGCCATACCCACCGGCCAGCAATTCACGATATCAGCATCGACGGCAAACCGGCTCGACGCATCGTGCTCGGTGACTGGAACAGTTGTGGCAGCGTGTTACGCGTTGACGGTGACAGGCGTTTGCTCGAAACCTATTCGCCCGCTGTCTGATCCGGGGCTGCGCCACTTTGCAATTCACTAATCGTAAAACGGCCAAACTCTTCGGGCAAGACAAACAGGCCGGCATCAACTTCGTAGTCATCCTCGAATTCGATTAGCTGACGACGATAACCGCTGGCCGGATCATGTTCGCTGATCGGCAGGCCGTGTACGAGGTGCATACCCGGCTTGAACACATGCATGCTCACGTCACAGGCATTAATTACATCAGCAGGCACTTCCTTCAGTGTTGTGGCATGTTGTCCGGCGAGGATCGACAGGTATTGTGTCAGTGCCCTGGTTGCTTCGGGTAACAGGCCTTCGGCAATGATGGTGTCATAACAGGCCAGGCCATTTGCCTCGAATATGTAACGTGCAGTCAGTTTGCCATCGATTTTCGGCGCCTGCTCTTCAACAACGCGCTGCTCGCTGTACTTGATCTCGAAAGCCTGCTCAAGTTTGACCGGCCCTTTCGGCACAATGAGAATCGCATCATTATCATCAGAAACGCTGTAAACAACCTCCTTGTTGCGATCGACGAGGATAAAATTGCGCGGGTTGTCATCATCATCAATACGCATGTAATCATCGGTGATAACCATGCGGGTCTGGTATGGCTCGACACCCGGCTCAAGTACGTCATAACGCAGGAAAATGGCTGTCGGTTTGCCGGCTTGCGGCACAGTAATAGCAGGCCGTGCCATTTCAGTGATAACGCCGGGCGTGGTTTGCGTTTCTGCATTCTGCGTAGTAGTGGTTGACGCCTCATCACCACATGCCGCAAGCACAGTCAGTAACATCACGATCACACTCTTCTGTATTGTCTTCACTTCTACTTCTCCAGCGAAAATTCTGCCAACATATTCATTTCAGATTCGGTAAAACCGGCCTGCATGCGTGCGGCCGTTTCGAATGGCCCTCGCACGATACCCCGCATGTATTGCCTGAGCAGATCGGTGAAGGTCTGTTCGGGATCGATACCACGTTGCTCACACAGGTAGCGGAACCAGCGCGTACCGATCTCGACATGACCGATCTCCTCGCGGAAGATCACATCGAGGATCTGCACGGCGCGCTGGTCGCCGAGCGAGGTAAGTCTTTCCACCATACCCGGCGTCACGTCCAGACCGCGCGCCTCGAGCACACGGGGCACCAGCGCCATGCGCACCATAACATCATGCGCGGTCTTCTGCGCCATCTCCCACAGGCCGTTGTGCGCATCAAACGCCCCGTAATCATAACCGAGCTGGCGCAAATGTTCGCGTAACATGAGGAAGTGGCTGGCTTCCTCGGCAGCCACCCGGCTCCAGTCGATATAATAGCCGCGCGGCATGCCCTGGAAACGGTACACGGCATCCCACGCCAGGTTAATTGCATTGAATTCAATATGCGCAATGGCATGGATCAGCGCCGCGTGGCCGCACCGGTTATTCAGGCGCCGGCGCGGCAAATCACGCGGAGAGACAAGTCGTGGCTGCGGCGGGCGCCCCGGATCGCTGACATCTTCGAGGTCGATCGGTGCAGGTTGTAGCTGCCCGGAGAGGATCGCGGCGCGCGTCGTGTCGGTACAATGGCACTTCGCATCCGGGTCGGCCTCAAGCAGGCAGGCCAGTGCGGCGCGATGCAGGTTAGCTGTGTTCATGGCGCGCCATCATACCGCGCCTGCCCTTACTGTTTCAGCCCCAGCACGATATCCATGACATTCGTGCCAGTCGGCCCCGTCTGGATCAGATCACCGCTGGCCTCGAGAAACCGTCCCGCATCGGCCCTGGCAAGGCAGCTCCTGGCGTCACACGCGTTCAAGCTGCCCCGCGCGATGGTTTCAGCGTCGACGAGTGCCCCGGCATCCAGGGTCGGCCCGTCCGTGCCATCCGTACCGGCCGCGAGCAAGTAACAACCGTCATGACCGGCCAGTACGCCGGCGGCCGCCAGTGCCAGTTGCTGATTGCGCCCGCCCCGTCCCGGATGCTGCGGCAGGTTGACGACGCTCTCGCCGCCCCAGATATGCAGGCCGGCAGGGCCTTCAATTAATTCCGTGGCGAGGCGACGGCCGGTACTCGCTGCTTCCGTCTCGAACAGTTGTTCATGCAGGTGCACGGTCAGGCCGGCCGCTTCGGCGGCCAGCATCGCGGCCTGCAGGGCATGTCGCAGGCTTGCAATCACTTCGATCTGTACCGTTTCATTCACGGCATCACCCGCCCCTGGTGCAGGCGGGGCAAGGCCGAGAAAGGTCTGCAGCCAATCAGGCAGCGTGGGATCGTCGATGCTGGCCGCGGTTCCACTGGCAGGCGCAAGCAATCCTGAGCCGATCGTTGCCGGATCATCGCCGATCACATCCGAGATCAGGTAACAGCGGGTCGGCCGGCCCCCCAGGTATGACAACAGGCGGCCTCCCTTGATACAGGACAGGGCCCGCCTGACCCGGTTGATCCGCGCAATATCAAGACCGCTGCCGAGCAACCAGGCATTGACACGCGCCAGGTCCGCCGCACTCATGCCGGCGGGTAACACCTCAACGAGTGCCGAGGCTCCACCCGAGATCAAAAACAATAACTGCCCGTCTGGCGGCGTTTCAGCGATGAATGTTAACAATGCCTGGCCGGCCGCCAGGCTTTGTTCATCGGGTACGGGATGGGCACTTTCTAGACATTGCACGTTCGGAGGAAATTGCGTGGGAACATGGCCATACTTGGTGATGATCAAACCACGGACCAGCATCTCACCGAGACCGGCCTGCGCACCGGCATACATGCTGGCGGCCGCCTTGCCGATCGCGACAACGTGGACAGGTTCATGAGAGGCTGATTGCCGCACATGCCGGGAAACAACCGTCTCGCCGTTTACGCTATCCAGCGCGGCATGAAAGATGTTTAATAACCGCTGTCTTGCCTCAGCCACGCCCAGCATCATACCGGATGTTTGCTTGTAAATGCATGCTGCCACCGGCAAACAGGGTTGTTAAGCTAGAAATCTGACCAGTCAACATCGCAACAGTAAATACGGGTATCGCCATCTGTTGTCGTCAGGCACAGCGACAAGGTCTTGCAGAGAATCCCTCCTGTCATCGAGAGGTAGGGACGGCTGTGATGCACCTTTTCAGGCTCTTGCAGTGAGCGCCTGAAATAATGCCGGCGAAACCACGTCGAGCCCTCACCATCACTGACATGGCCGAAACGACTGGGAAACATGGCCTCATGCCCGTCAGGATAAAAAGTTTCGCCGACCTGGAAACCCTTTTCATTCAGGATATAGCAACGCTCAACACCTGACAGCGACAGTATTCCTTCAAATTCTGCGGGCGAACCGGCAAACGCATGCTCACGCGCGGCCACTTCAAACGGTAACATGTATTTGCCGAGGGCCTCGTCATGTCGTCGTTGTCGCTCGAATACATAGCCGTAGTACTGGTTACACAGATTCGACAAGTGTGAGCCGCCTTCACCAACACATTGTGCCGGTGCTTCACACCCCAACTCCTTGCCGGGCCGTGCGAAATAATATCCCTGTACAAAATCAACGCCGGAATCGATTGCCATCAACGCCTGGTCTTCAGTCTCGACACCTTCCATAAGAACAAGACTGCCACATTCGTGAATCATAGAAACGAGACTGGGCAACAGGCGTCTGACAGAAGGCTTTGCCAGTTCGGCGGCAAGAGATCGATCCAGTTTCACGATATCCGGTTCGACCGACCAGAGTCGATCGATATTCGAAGCTTTTGCACCGAAGTCATCAATCGCGATTTTACAACCGAGATCGCGGTAGTATTGCACGGCGTCATTAAGCAAGTCCCGATCGTTAATCGTGTGTTCCAGGATTTCGACTACAACATTACTCGTCACTGTCCCTGATGCTTCAAGACATTCGCTGAAAAAAGCACCGTAGCGCAGTCCATTCAGAATTACATCCGGGTGAATATTCAGAAACAACCAGGCGTCGTTGCCGCCTGCGCGCTGAAAGTTTTGCGTGTGCAGGTAACGCGAAAGCCGATCAATCCGGACTTTCTCGCCTTCCTCCGTAATACTGCCAAAATACTGTGCCGGCTGAATACGTCTGTGTTGCGCATCACGTACGCGCAGCAGCCCTTCATAACCAATCGGTTTGCGGTGTGACAGGCTGTATATTGCCTGAAACTCTGAACTCAGTCTTAAATCATTAACGCGCGCTTCCAGCCTGTCATCGCTATGTTCATAACAAAGCTCGGCAAAAGGTCCGAACTCTCCCGGTTTTTCTATAGATGCCAGCATTGCAGACCTCCATCCTTAAAGTCGCTGGTTTGGATAGCTATACTGAGCAATATCCATACCAAAATTGGTAAAATCCCTGTCAATGTTGACTGGATAGCACGTTACTCCTTATAGAAAGATGCCATTGTCAGCATAGTCTGATAGTCGGGTCAGCACTTTCCGGTTATTGCGTAGGCAAATACCGTAGCACTGCATCGAAGCAGTGCCATATGCACCAGTATGTTGCGCAGTATAGGCAGGAAGTATGATGAAATTATGACTACCGGAAGAACCCTGTAACTGATAAGGGCAGATGGAAATGCCGGCAAGGCGTCACATGACTAACCGGCGCTCACTGTCACCTTGCCCCATCGTTAGCAAACAGATCCTGACTCCGTCATTGGCCGCCAGATTGTCAGGCAATTGCATCGAAACCGCGTTGTAAATCCGCCGTCAGATCATCAATGTGCTCGAGGCCAACGGCAATCCGGATCAGGCCGTCACTGATACCGGTTTCGAGTTTCTGCTCCGGTGTGAGGCGGCCATGCGTGGTTGTCGCCGGATGGGTAATCGTGGTTTTCACGTCACCGAGGTTGGCCGTAATCGATACGAGTTGCGTCGCATCAATAAAGCGCCATGCTGCATCCTTGCCTCCATTGATTTCGAACGACAGCACTGCGCCGGGGCCGGCCTGCTGATCGGCGGCCAGTGCATGTTGCGGGTGCGAGGCAAGTCCCGGGAAGTTGACAACCTGTACCGCTGGCTGGGTAGCAAGCCATTCAGCCAGTTGCTGGGCATTGTCACAATGCGCCTTCATCCGGATCGGCAGGGTTTCTAGCCCTTTGAGAAAGGTCCAGGCGTTGAACGGGCTCAGGCTTGGCCCGCAGGTACGCACCACACCATAGATATCCTTGCCGACAAGGTTTTCACTGCCGACCACGGCCCCGCCAATACAGCGGCCCTGTCCATCGAGAAACTTGGTAGCTGAATGGATGACAATATCCGCGCCCCACTTGAGCGGCTGCTGCAATACCGGTGTGCACAGGCAATTATCCACGACCAGCAGGCAGTCTTTGCCATGCGCCAGTTCAGCAAGCCGGGCAATATCGGCGACTTCATTCAGCGGGTTCGAGGGCGTCTCCAGAAACAGGAACACAGTATTGTGTTGAATCGCCGCTTCCCAGGCATCGTAATCGGTCAGCGGCACAAAGGTCACCTCAACACCGAACTTGGCCAGGTACTGGCTGAACAACACCGTGGTCGTACCAAAGATACTGCGGGACGAAACGATATGATCACCGGCCTTTAGCAGACCAAGACAAGTGGCCAGGATCGCCGCCATGCCGGAGGCCGTCGCCACACAACGTTCTGCACCTTCGAGTGCGGCAAGCCGTTGTTCAAAGGCCTGCACCGTCGGATTGGTGAAACGCGAATAGATATTGCCGGGCTCGTCGCCGGAAAAACGCGCCGCGGCCTCGGCCGCTGAACTGAACACGTAACTCGAAGTGGTAAAAATCGGCTCGCTGTTCTCACCTTCATTGGTGCGACGCTGGCCAGCGCGCACGGCATGCGTATTGAAATGCAGATTATTTTTGCCTGGCATTCTTGTATCTCCCGTTCATCGTGTCTGCAGCGGGAGTGATGCCATCAGCCATACAACATCCAGGCACAAAAAAACCCGCTGTCAGCTTGATGCTAAAGCAGGTTGCCCTCTCTTTAGCTGGATTTATAGCGCGCCCGCAAGCTGAGTCAAATCGGCGCAATGGGCGTAGACTAGGCCATGTCCCGCAGGCTGTCAACCGTTGGCCAGTCAGTCATTATGCATGTCAATCACCGCATTATCGCGGTGTTCGCGGTCTTCTTTGGCGGCATCACTGCGTATCAATTCCAGTTGCTCAAGATAGGTTTGCGTCACATCACGGGTGACGTACTCACCGTTGAAGACACTCGTATCGAAACTCTGGATATCCTTGTTGCCGCGATGCACTGCATCGATCAGGTCATCAAGTTCCTGGTAAATCAGGCGATCCGCACCGATTTTACGACAGACTTCTTCTTCGCTACGGCCATGCGCGATCAGCTCATGCGCACTCGGCATATCAATGCCGTATACATTCGGGTATTTTACGGGGGGTGATGCAGAGGCAAAATAAACCTTGTTGGCACCGGCCTCACGGGCCATTTGAATAATCTGCTGAGAGGTGGTGCCACGCACAATCGAATCGTCGACGAGCATGACATTCTTGCCGCGAAATTCGAGATCAATCGCATTGAGTTTCTGACGAACCGATTTCTTGCGCTGTTGCTGGCCAGGCATAATAAAGGTCCGGCCAATGTAACGGTTCTTGATAAAGCCTTCGCGGTACAACACGCCCAGGCGGTTGGCCATTTGCAAAGCCGAGGTACGGCTCGTGTCCGGAATCGGGATCACGACATCGATGTCCTGTTCCGGCCATTCACGTTTAATCTTTTCGGCGAGTTTCTCACCCATGCGCAGCCGTGCCTTGTATACCGACACGTCATCCATGATCGAATCCGGTCGGGCAAAATACACATGTTCAAATATGCACGGGGTAAGCTGCGGGTTACGCGCGCACTGCTGCGTATGCAACTCACCTTTCGTGTCGATAAAAACGGCCTCACCGGGTTCAACGTCACGGATCAACTGGAAACCCACAGCATCGATCGCCACACTCTCCGAGGCAATAATACATTCCGGGCCCTTGTCGGTCTGGCGACAACCAAATGCGAGGGGGCGGATCCCGTTCGGATCACGGAAACCTACGACGCCGAAATCGGTGATCATTGCCACCACGGCATAGCCGCCCCGGCACCGCTCATGCACACGTGCCACAGCCCTGAACACATCGTTGGCATCGATTTGCAGCTTGCCGAGTGCCTGCAACTCGTGGGCAAATACGTTCAGCAACACTTCTGAATCCGAATCGGTATTCAGGTGCCGCAAGTCTTCGCGGAAAATGTCGTGCTTGAGCTCATCGGAATTGGTCAGGTTGCCGTTATGCGCCAGTGCCACACCATACGGTGAATTGACATAAAACGGTTGCGCTTCCGCGGTCGAGGAGCTGCCCGCTGTCGGGTAACGCACATGGCCAATCCCCATCATGCCTTTGAGGCGCAGCATATGGCGTGTATGGAATACATCGCGGACCAGGCCGTTACTCTTGCGCAGGAAAAGCCGGCCATTCTCACAGGTCATGATCCCCGCGGCATCCTGGCCGCGGTGTTGCAACACCGTCAGGCCATCGTAAATGGTCTGGTTAACGTGGGAACAACCGACAACTCCAATAACACCACACATGCTTTGTGACCCCTAGGCTACAACCGGTCTAAAAATGAATATTCTCAGCGATGTCGGCTGGCAGGAAACTGCGAATCCAGATAGCCATATCCTGAAAATGTACTATAAAAATCGACTCTTTCCACCACGGATCGGCCGGAATCGCCGTCAATCCGGCCAGCAGCACGAGAATTGCCACGAGCACAATGCCCCGCGCGATCCCGAACAGGATACCGAGAAAACGGTCCGTGCCGCTCAAGCCTGACTTTTTCACGAGCTGTCCGGCCAGGTGGTTGATCAGCCCGGCAATAATCAGCGTGCTGACAAACAACAGGGCAAAGGCCGCCATCAATTGCAGCGACGGTGTCTCGATATACGGTGCCAACAGGCTTGCCATGGGTTGCTGGAAGCCCAGCGCGACCCAGAACGCCGCGATCAGACCAAGTAATGACAATGCCTCTTTGACAAAGCCACGCCAGATGCTGATCACCGCCGACAAGGCGACAATAATCAGGATTGCAAAATCTGCCCAGACCATATTCCCGCTCATTCCGGTACGCAACACATGCTGACGTACCCCGCTCCATGTTCGTTATGGATATTTGGTGACAAAGCCTTTCAACCCGACCGCCTTTTTCAGGCTGGCCACTAGCGCCTCCGCAGATTCACGCTTGACCTCCGGTCCCACGCGGACCCGGTAGTTCGTCGTATCATTGTCGTGCTGGGTATCAACGAAGGCATCAAAACCATGCTTGCGCAATTTATCGCGCAAGTTATAGGCATTCTGTTTCGAACTGAAAATACCCATTTGCACAACCCAGGCACTCACGGTTTTATGCACAACAGGTTTGGTTGCCGATGGTTTCGGTGTCGGTTTGCTGGTCTCGACCACAGGTTCGTCGGCCACCGCGGTAACCGGTGCTGATTCAGCAGCTTCTGGCTCGTCTGACTTGCTCGTTTGTGCGGATTCGGTTGACTGGCTGGCAGGTTCGACCGGTGCGGGCTCCGGTGCCTGGCGATCCAGCGGGATGATACGCGAGACAAATTCACGTTCAGGCTTTTCGGGGATATTCGTCTCGGTGATCGGCGAGACAGCCGGATCACCACCGGTCAGGAACAAGGGGATGAAAATCACACCCAGCGACACCAGCACGATGGCTCCGACAAGTCGCTGTTTGAACTGATTGTCTTCCACGCTCAACCTCTCGCTGTGTAAAACATGATTATACCGCTTCCTGCATCGCTTCTGCCACGGTATAGAACGAACCAAAGACGATTACCCGGTCCTCCTCGCTGGCCGCCTGTTTCGCCATGGCCAGGGCCCCGGCAATATTTTGCGCCGTATGTATGTCACTGATCCCGGCCTCTGCGAGGGCCGCGACCACATCGCCCACCCCGGCTGCCCGCATCATCGCCGGGCTGGCCACATACCAGCTGTCGATCACCTTGCGCAACGGCGCGACGATACCAGGGATATCCTTGTCCGCCATAACGCCGAACAGGCCCAGCGTGCGGCCACCGACTGGCAGACTGGCCAGCAGTTCGGCCAGCGCCTGTGCACTGTGCGGGTTGTGTGCCACATCGCCGTAAACAGGGGGGTGATCACTGAATTTGTAGAATCGTCCCGGCAGGGATACCTCGCGCAGGCCGGCATGAATGGCCCCGAGGGTCAGTGGCCCGGCTGGCAACCTGCTCAATGCGGCCAATGCCGCCGCTGCATTGGCGTACTGGAAGGCTCCCGCCAGGCCCGGTGCCGGCAGTCCAGCCAGTTGCCAGTCGTCTTCTTTATCCTGCAGCCACCATGACCAGCTACCGTCATCACTGATGTGGTAACCATAATCACGCCCCGCCAGTAATAAACGCGCATCCAGTTGTTTAGCTGTCTCAATTACCGGGAGTGGCGGCTGCGTATCGGCGCACACAACGGGTTTACGGCCACGTATAATACCTGCCTTCTCCCTGCCGATGCTGACACGATCAAGACCCAGCCAGTCGCTGTGATCAATATCAATCGGTGTGATCAGGGCGATATCGGTATCGATGATGTTCACTGCGTCGAGCCGACCGCCAAGGCCGACTTCCAGCAAGACAATATCCAGTTCACTGCCGGCAAACTGCAGAAACGCGGCCAGTGTAGCGAATTCAAAGTAGGTCAATGACACATCGCCACGCGCCCGCTCAACAGTAGCGAATGCTGCCGTCAGGGCGACATCATCACTGTCCCGGCCACCAACCCGGACACGTTCGTTGTATCGCAACAGGTGTGGCAAAGTATAGCAACCGACCCGGTAACCGGCGGCCCGCAACATCGATTCCATGAGGCGAATGCAGGAGCCCTTGCCGTTGGTACCGGCAACTGTAATGACAGTCGGAGCAATGCGCGGCGCGCCGCAGG